>NZ_WJZM01000039.1:0-55135 GCF_021609545.1 Pseudomonas sp. PA-1-6B | reverse complement strand
AGTATAAAATCAAAGCAACGCTCAGCCCTTCGACTATATTGACTTTCAAACTCAAACTAAATACACGCAATGCAAGCAACATCGTACCACTCACAAGAGCAATAGCTTTCAACGGCAGCGTTAATGCCAGCACAAACATATAGATGGCTGCCTGTTTGTAAACACCTCCCACAAGCAAAAACCATACAAGGGAAATCACTATCAACAACAACGCAACCGACGAGGATATCTTCAACATACTTCTGAAGAACGCATGATGCCTTTCACGCAACATCTCTTTATCGTTGACTACTTCCACCAAATCTGGGATAGCCCTTTGCGCGATGATTGTCAATGGAAGCAAACCAAGACTAAGACTCAACAAAGCTATACCAAAAAAACCGATCTCATCAATTTTAACATGATAAGCAGTCAACATAAGTACGGGCAAACTATCGACCATCAAACGCACAAATAGACTTGCATTGACAGTCACCCCGGACTTCGCGGTCATCATCAACTCACGCCTGTTTACCAAGCGAAAATCCAGCGCGCTAAAAATATACGACCGCAGCTTCCACCACACAGCAACAAGACAGAGCAACTCTCCAATATAACGAGCCGTCATCCAGCCTTCGATACCAAAAAACTTGGTCAACACAACATGCAGAACAATGCTGACACCCGTAACCAACATCAGTGCGAAGTAAATCTCACGTATCACCTTCGCACCCTGCGCAAACCCCGTAGTTACACGGAGCAAGTTAGTTAACAGCACTAAGCCACAGGTGGTAAACACGTAGGAGCTCATTACAGAGTTCCACACGAACTTATTTGCAACATATATACAGGCAATGACACCGATTGATGCTATAACTACTAGCAGAAAAACCTGTCGAAGCACTTCATTTTTATCAGTAGTGCCATTACTTGCCGCGGTATCACGAATGGCGATACTCTGCATACCCAAGCTACCTGCAAGGATAACAAGAGCAATAATTGTTTCCAGCGAGCGCACCATGCCAACAACTGATGGGTCAACCCAAGGCGTGATTAAAAACTGACTTATTATTACCCCACCTTGAATGCAGGCGGTGATAACAACAAGCTGTAATAGCTTCGAGTTTTCAAACATGCCGATCAGACGACTCAACACGCGGTACCACCATCGACTTTTATGTGTACTCTCACTGGAACTCTCCTTATTTCGCCAGCGACAAGGAATCCAGAACACTTTTCAGCGCCGAACGACGAGCTGCGATGGAATAGTTCGAGGAAATCCATTGGTGTCTGGCTTTGGCGTCTTCAGCACAAACCGGCGTTGCGACAACAGCCTCCATGGCGGATGCAATTTCCTCTGGGCTGTCTGGCTGGACCCAGTAAGCGAAGTCACCCGCAACTTCTGGCACCGCCCCCCGTGGAGAAGTTATAACTCGCGACCCACACGCCAGTGCTTCACCGATTGCATGCCCGAAACCTTCGTAAAGCGTTGGCTGAACATAGGCCAGGCAATTTCGATAATGGTGCAGTTTCTCTTCATCAGAAATCATTCCGACAAACTCTACCTTCTCTTCTATGCCCAAGCGCTGTGTCAGGGCCTTTAGCTCCTGCAGATAATCACCATGCTTACCAGCAACAACCAGTCGAAGATGGCTGGCACTAGCCGAAACCCGCGCGAACGCCTCTATCGTCGGAATGAGCCCTTTGCGAATGGCATTGGTACGGCTCGTCCAAGTTACCGTGAAAAAATAATCCGACTCAACAGTTGGAGCCTCGCCAGGAGAATAGTAATCGGTGTCAATCGCTAGTGTTGCATACACTGGATTTCTGACACGCAGGTTAGCGGTAACCTCTTCACACTCTGATCTTGAGATAAACAGGTTTCGATCAGCTAACAACAAAGAGGTACGCAGTACCGCCTTCTGCCACAAAGGCCGATCTAGGTAACATAGACCCGGAATTTCCTTCCGGCAGGTAGAATAATCAAAAGCTCCAGTCACTATCACCGGCCGACGGCGTAGCTTCCCGGCGAGCAATGGAAGCGGCGAGTGCCCCCACCACCAACAAAAATAAAGATCCGCCTTCCAGTCTAATGTGCCTGGCGTCCCGGACAAAACAACTTCATGCCCAAGCTCCTTGAGAATTCGGATATCCACCCGATAAAACTCAACTTTATCAAACATCTCGCGCCAATTAGCATGAGCAGACATATTAGCAAAAAAACATATGCGCACTAGAGCACCGACCCGTTACCAGCCACGATATTAAACAAATGCCTTCTGCTGATACATTGATAGCAATGTATCGTGCAAGCTAGGCACATCAATTTTACCTACCGTATCAAAGAGTTTGGCTGGACTGCCGTAAAGTTCTTTAACTTCATCCTCTCTGACAAAGGCAGGATCAACTACAACCGCTGGCCGATAACCTGCGATCTGCTCCATCTCATCAATCACGCTTAACAAGGAAATGCTACGACCCGAGCATATATTTATAAATTCGCTGCGCTGATTAGTCGTCAACAATCTTGTATATGCCTCAACCACGAAACCCACATCAGATAGATCACGAGAAACATCCAGGTTACCTAATCTGAGCTCTTTTTCCCCTCGAGCAAACGCGCCCACGATCTTGGAGAAAACGAACGACTCCGATTGGCCGGGGCCAGTGTAGTTGAAAGGCCGCACTACCAGTATCGGCATACGAGAAAACCACTTGCGAACAAGCGCCTCCATCGTTAGTTTGCTCAACGCATAGTGATTAACAGGCTGCGGCTCACTGCTTTCAGAAACAGGCGACGAAATTGCATTTCCGTAAATATTTGCACTGCTCGCAATTATAATTTTTTCTACAACTATCTCCGCCTCCTTAATCGCATTAAGAAGGCTTTCCGTACCCAATACATTGACGCGATAGTATGATAAGGCATCGCTGCCAGTAACATGGGCCAACGCGGCTAAATGAATAATATGAGTAGGTTGAACCTGCTTTATCCAATCACTTAGTCGCTTCGTATCATTAAGATCCGCGTCTAGGTGATCAAACTCACAGGCGAGCCGCACTCCTCCCAGGCCAGCAACGCGCCAGCCGGCCTTGGTGAGATTTTCCGCCAAGTGCTTTCCAGTGAAACCCGAGAGCCCCGTAATCAGCACCGTCCGCTCTTTACTTTGAAGTGCCATTGCGAACCCTTCTTAGATCAGCGTCAACCATCAACTGGCACAGTTGCTCTAGGGTGGTTTCTGGTTTCCAACCCAATCGCTCTTTTGCAAATGACGCATCGCCAATCAACAATTCTACTTCTGCAGGTCGATAGAAGCGCGGGTTGACTTTTACCCTAGTGATACCGGTTCGACGGTCCACACCAAACTCGTTCTCAGCGCTTCCAGACCACTCGATATCAACACCCACAGCTTTAAAACTCATCGAAACAAAATCACGAACGGTTTCAGTGCGATTTGTAGCGAGTACAAAAGTTTCCGGCGTGTCGACTTGCAACATTCGATGCATGCCATCTACATACTCTTTAGCGAACCCCCAATCCCGCTTGGCGTCCATATTTCCAAGTTCCAGGACTTGCTGCTTGCCAATTTCGATACTGGCAACAGCATCAGTAATCTTGCGAGTAACAAACTCTTTCCCCCGCAGAGGAGACTCGTGATTGAATAGAATGCCGCTGGTAGCAAAGATATCGTACGACTCACGATAGTTAATCGTTGTCCAATGCGCAAACAGCTTCGCAACACCGTAAGGACTACGCGGATAGAAGGGTGTACTCTCAGATTGAGGAACCGCCTGGACCAATCCAAACATCTCAGATGTCGAAGCTTGATAGAAACGAATCTTGGGATTTACTATACGGATTGCTTCGAGCAAATTGAGCGCACCGACACCAGTAATCTGTGCCGTTGTGATTGGCTGATCGAACGAAACACCTACAAAACTTTGAGCCGCGAGATTATAAACCTCGTCCGGTACGCAATTCTGAATTAAACGAATAGCCCCGGACAGATCAGTCAAATCAAATTCTACGAGGTGGAGATCGTCATGCTCAAGAACTCCCAGCTCCTCTAACCGCCAGAAACTTACAGAACTTGTCCGGCGATAAGCGCCATAGACTTTATAACCCTTGGACAACAGTAGTTCGACAAGGTACGCCCCGTCTTGACCTGTAACCCCCGTAACCAGCGCGTGCTTCTGCATCGATACAACTCCTAAAAATTTAAACCCTAAACACGTCCATAAGTATCGTCAAATCGAACGATATCATCTTCGCCCAAATACGTTCCTGACTGCACTTCTATGATCTCAAGAGGAATAGTGCCGGGATTGGAAAGGCGATGAACATGGCCAATAGGGATATAAGTACTCTGATTTTCATTCAACTGAAAAACACGATCTTCACAGGTCACCTCTGCGGTGCCAGACACAACAATCCAATGCTCCGCCCGATGGTAATGCTTCTGCAAACTTAGCGTTGCTTTCGGCTTCACCAATATACGCTTCACCTGAAAGCGCGAGCCGGAATCTATGCTGTCGTACCAGCCCCAGGGTCGATGAACGCGGCGATGGAGCTTTGACTCTGGCCTGACCTTGGCATTCAACGCTTCGACAATGGCCTTCACGCCCTGACTGCGGTCTTTATCCGCGACTAACACAGCATCAGGCGTTTCGACGATAACGATATTTTCAAGCCCCACGGCCGTTACTAAACGGTGAGAGGCGTAAACCAATGTATTAGAACTGGAATCTAATATTACATCCCCATGGGTAGCGTTCTGTTTTTCGTCCTTCTCACTCGAACGCCAAACAGCATCCCATGCCCCAAGGTCGGACCAACCGGCGTCCATCGTCAGCATTTTCAACGTCAAGCCGGCTGACGGCGTTTTCGCACAATGCTCGATCACAGCATAGTCAATCGACTCTGGCGGTATCAGGGAAAACGCGTCCAGTTGTGGTCGTATAAACCCGTTATCCTGGGCCCGGCCCTTCCAGGCGGCCTCAGTGGCATCGAAGATGTCTCTTCTGAACGCGCTCAGTGCTTTCAACCAGATTGACGCACGCAGCACGAAAATACCGCTATTCCAGAAATAGCTTCCATCTTCCAAGTATTTTTCTGCAGTTGACCGCCCAGGCTTTTCAACAAACGAATCCACCCTCTTGACGGCAGAGGGGTCTGCAGAATGGATATAACCATAACCCGTTTCAGGGCGATCAGGCTTGATGCCCAAGATTACAATGCTGCCGTCTTTTGCAACGTCTACAGCTTTACTGACCGTATCAGTAAAGGCTTGAATATCAAGAATCATTTGGTCGGCCGGGACCACAACCAGGACGGGGTCAACCTCCATCCCAACTTCATCGCGTGCATAGAGCGCCGCCAACGTAAGCGCAGGGGCTGTATTGCGTCCTACCGGCTCAAGAATGACAACAGCTTTAGAAACATTCATTTCCCGGATCTGATCTAGGCAAAGGAAGCGGTGCTCATCATTCGCAACGATGCAAGGCTGCAGTACCTCGACACCTTGCCCACCTACCTTCAAAACTCGATCAACAGCCTGCTGAAACAAAGTTTCCCGACCTGAAATAGCCAGAAACTGCTTTGGGTAGAGAGTTCGACTAAGAGGCCAAAGTCGGGTTCCCGCCCCCCCTGACATAATAACGGGTAGTATCTTCATACCAGCCAAATTCCGCGTGTATCAACAATCTGGCGGCCTTGAAGAGCCGATGCCGGAATAGATTTAAATGGTTTGTGATCTACTAGTAACAATAGAACATCAGCACGAGAAATTGCTTCTTCTGCTGTGCAGAGTTCAGCATTTTTGAGCGAGCCAGGTAAAGAAAGAATATTAGGCTCCACGACTAAAATTTCCCCCGCGTGACGACTTGAAATATTGCGAGTAATTTCCAGAGCCGGGCTTTCGCGCAGGTCATCAATATCGGGCTTGAATGCAAGACCGAAGCAAGCAATGACGACGTCTTTCTCAGACTTCTCTGAATGAGTCGAAAGATGATCAGCCACCGCAGCATCGACCTTGTTCATAACCCACTGAGGTTTCGAATCATTAACCTCCCGCGCAGTCTTGATCAACCTGGCCTGGCCTTCTGCCTGACTTACAATGAACCAAGGATCAACAGCGATACAGTGCCCACCGACACCAGGCCCCGGCTGCAAGATATTGACACGAGGATGTCGATTGGCAAGCTTTATAAGCTCCCATACATCAACATCAAACTTATCGCATATCATAGACAATTCATTGGCAAACGCGATATTAACGTCGCGAAAGCTATTCTCAGTCAACTTGCACATCTCTGCAGTTCGAGCGTTTGTTATGATACATTCGCCCTCCACGAACAACTTATATAATCGTGCTGCGGCATCAGAGCACTTGGGAGTCATTCCACCAATGACACGATCATTTTGTACCAACTCACGTAACACATGACCAGGAAGCACCCGCTCCGGACAGTGCGCGATACGAATATCGGATGCTTCACCATGAGTTTGAGGAAACGTCAAATCGGGACGAGCTTCCGCCAACCATAAAGCCATCTTTTCAGTTGCACCGACAGGCGAAGTGGACTCGAGAATGACCAAATCCCCGCTTTTAAGAACAGGTGCAATAGACTTACTTGCGGACTCAATATAGGAAAGATCCGGAGCGTGATCATCCTTGAAAGGAGTAGGCACAGCTATTAAAAAAGCATCGGCCGGCTCAGGGCTAGTACTAGCGCGGAGATAACCTTCAGTCACGGCGGCATGTACAACTATATCTAAGTCAGGTTCAACAATATGAATTTTTCCGTCATTAATAGTATCGACAGCCTTCTGATTAACATCCACACCAACAACTTTCACCTTACGCGCAGCAAAAACGGCGGCGGTTGGCAGACCAATATAACCCAAACCAATGACAGAAACTGTGGAAAAACCCATATTTAAACCTTAATATCAAAATTGGCAAGAGCCGTGATAATACGCGCGCAAGCGTTACCATCACCATAAGGATTATGAGCAAAACTCATTTCCTGATAGGCGTTTTTATTCAAGAGAAGTTCACGCAGATGATGAGTTATTTCCTCTCTATTGGTCCCAACCAACCTGACTGTGCCCGCTTCAACTGCCTCGGGGCGCTCAGTCGTATCGCGCATGACCAAGACAGGCTTACCCAAGGATGGCGCTTCCTCTTGCACGCCACCAGAATCCGTCAAAATCAAGTACGAACGATTCATAAGATAGACGAACGGAAGGTAATCTAACGGCTCTATAAGGTGAACATTATCGATACCGGCCAATAAACGATTGACAGGCTCACGAACGTTTGGATTCAGATGAACAGGATATACGATTTCAACATCATCAAATTCATGCGCAATCGAAGCAAGCGAACTGCATATTCTTTCAAACCCATCACCAAAACTTTCACGGCGATGGCCAGTAACAAGAATAATGCGGCGCTGGTCGCGCAAAAATGAAAATTGCTCTGAGAATTTCTGTTTAAGCTGATCATCAGATTCCAGCTTCTGCACGACCTCAAGTAGTGCATCAATAACGGTATTGCCTGTCACGTACACGGAACTAGATGCTATCCCTTCACGGAGGAGATTCTGCTGCGATCTTTCGGTCGGAGCAAAATGGAGACATGCCAAGGCTCCCGTCAGCTTTCGGTTGGCTTCTTCTGGCCAAGGAGAATAAAGATTACCTGTCCGCAGACCGGCCTCAATATGACCCACAGGAATCTGCTTATAGTAAGCCGCCAAAGTAGTTGCAAATGTGGTTGCAGTATCACCATGCACCAGTACAATATCAGGCTTATAATTATGAAATACTTCCTTCATCCCTTGAAGAATGCAAGTAGTCACATCAGTAAGATCCTGACCACTCTTCATAATAGCGAGATCAAAATCAGGTTCGAGTTTAAACAACTCTAACACTTGATCCAGCATTTCACGGTGCTGCCCCGTGACGCAGATCTTAGCGTCAAAACGCTCATCTGCGCGCAACGCCAGAGCTAAGGGAGCCATTTTTATAGCTTCCGGTCGCGTACCGAAAACACTCAAAATCTTTAAAGTCATTACCGATGATTCCATATCATAATTTAGTCAGAGAATAAGCTCGAAACTGGCGATCTGAGCATGTTCCTGCCAAACCTACCGGTTATACTGTTCAGGCCATGGCCGCTTCTGCTCGGCAGCATAACATTAACAAGCGTACTGACGACATAACGTCTCTCTTCGAGCAAGCCCATTTCGCACGCCCTCGCAATTCCAGTCATCGGAAACTGGCCGCCGCCTTACCCTCAAAGCTCAAACAAACCCGCGCTCAACCAGTTATATCGATCGCCGCAAGTGCTTTCTGTGAGCAACCAAGCCTCTGACCTACACCATAACGACCTTGGTTACCCCCATGAGATCATTCGCCCATTGGCGATAGTGCCCTCCAGCCAGGCCCAAACCTACGTAGAGAACACACACATTACCCCGAGCCCCAGCCAACGCCTCCCAGTCCGACGTGGTCAGCTAGCCAGCGTTCCCTAACACATAAAAAAGTGAGGCCAAACGCCTCACGAATAGCGGATCATTTCGCCAGCAAACTATTACCGCTCCGTGAACGCCGACCGGATAAATCCCCTTCTGTACGAGGGTCAGAACTAGCAATAGAGATAGAATCAACCTTTCCGTTATGCGCGAAAATTTTGCCTCCCTGTATTGCCTGCCTGGCGAGCGCAATACATATCGCAAGCACCCCGCCCAGGAGCAAGCCAAGCAGAAGCACCAGCGGCCGATTCGGGCTCGCTGGCGCCAACGGCTCAAGTGCCTGCTGATCGACACTCACCAACTTCAGCTTGGTCATGTCAATATTTAGACTGCTTAGTCGAGACATCTCAGCTCGCAGCGGCTGAACCCCAGCAAGAAAAATTTCTTCATTTTTCCGAGCTTTCAGCACCTCAACTTCTCGATTGGATGCCAATAGCTGAATTTCTTTGGCAATCTGAGCGATACGCGGCTCAGTAAATTCATCCGACACCCGACTTCTCAACTGAGCGAGCTCTGCCTTTAGCGCATCCACCCCCATAAAATATAGAGGCGTTTGCTGGTTATTGATCTCTGTTCGCATTACGCTACCAGCTACAGCACTCCCCGACTCACCCAATGAAGAGGGTGTAGTAGGTTTTTGGATGCCTAAGGATTTGGCTATACCAATTGCCTCATTCAACTGAGCGATTCGATCATTACGAAGCGTTTTCAACTGGGCACGAAGCGCCCTTAACTCATCCTGAAGCTGCGCAAGCCTCAATGAGTCGGCCTCCTGCAACGAGGCTATTTTGGCAGTTTTTTCAATATCATAACCCGAGCGAGCGGCTTCAAGCTTACCCTTCAACTCGCTAAGACGGTTATTGACAATTACCTTCAAGTCGGCAGCAACTTTTTCACGCTCACTGGCGATGGCATAATCGACAAAACCATTAAGAATAGCGACCCCATCAACGCCTTCAGGATAGGTCATTTCAAGTTTTACATAAGCGCTCAGCAAATTCTTCTTTTCAGGCTCTGGAAGAATCAATCGAATAGAGTTTCGGTTGAAATCTTCAAAACTTTGCTCAAGCGTTTGACCCGGACGCACAAATTTTTCGAACAACTTGGGGTTGGCCCTAAAGAAAGCCAATCGAGCATCGTAAGAATCCAGCGCTGCGCCGACCCGGAGTAGAGCATCGGAGGGTGGCAACTGATAAATCTCAGAGCGATTGAGCGCATCCAACTCATTGATGGCAGCCGGCCGCAGCACAGAACTGACCTTATATTCAGGAGTCGCGAGGAAAGCATAAGAAGCTGCTATTAGCACACAGCTTAAGGTTACCAGAGCCAGCAGCTTTTTTTGCTGCCAAACAGATTGAAACATCGCGACAAGGTCGATCCCGTCGGATATAGGTGCTGGGGGAATACGGAGGCTACTACTCACAACAAAAACCTGCCTTCAAAGAGAAACTGCGGGCTCGTTATGCAGACAAAATTGCGTTTTTTATTCTAATTGGGTGACCGTCAAAACCCAGCGTCTCTGCCAAATTTTGAGCGCACAAAATGCCTGTTATCGAGAACAGATTCCATTCTGCCATCTCTTTGGCATATTACAAGTCTTGACATGTCTGTAGGGCGATTCTGAATTTCCCAAGAGAACTGTCGCAACCAACGGGGCTAGGTCGCTACGCAGCTCAAAGCGCTCGACATGATAAGGTTTCTGACAAACGGTCGCCAACACCGCTGATCCGCATCACAACTGCCAACCAAGACTTAAACCTTAAGCCACCGCCTTACCCCTACGCCTACGCACAACCACCCCCAACATCGGCCCAATCAACATCCCCACAATCAAAGCCACCACCACAAACACCGCCACCGGCATCTGCGCAGTACTCCACCCCAGGAACGACAGTGCCACGCCCTGCTGGTTCTCCAGCACAAACGCCAGAACCACCAAAGCCGCAAGCACCGCAATCAACACCGCAACAACGCGCTTAACCCCACGCATACCCTTCTCCTTCCCCAAAAACACTCAGACGCCTTCTTCCTCTTCTTCGTTCACCCGATCGCGCAATTCCTTGCCCGGTTTGAAGTGGGGAACGAATTTGCCATCTAGGCTGACGGATTGGCCGGTTTTTGGGTTGCGGCCTACGCGCGGTGCGCGGTAGTGCAGGGAGAAGCTGCCGAAGCCGCGGATTTCGATGCGATCTCCGGTGGCGAGGCATTGGGACATTTGCTCAAGCATGGTCTTGATAGCCAGCTCCACATCCTTGGATGAGAGCAGCCCTTGATGGGTGACAATTCGTTCGATCAACTCCGACTTCGTCATATTTTTCCCTTCTTTTTCAAGCAGCTAGGAAAAGCGCTCCGAAGGTTTTAGCATGAGTTGATGAATTTGAACAGCCCATGTGTCAACTTATGTGGGGCTGAATAAACACGCTCAGCGAGCGGTCAACCCCTTACTTACAGATTACCAACATGGTCCGCGTCACCGCGCCAGCAGGGTTCCAGCCGAACAGGTAGTCGCCCTCTTCGTCCTCCGCATCACTGGAGCGGGTAATGACCTTGTAGCCCTGCATCTTGCACTCACGGGCGGCGCGTTTTTCGCACTTTTCCCACTTGTTGCCCAGGCCAGAGCAGTCGATCTCGATGCCGCTGACGCCGCGCTTGGCGTGGGTCTTGGCGCTGGTAGAGGAGCAGCCTGCAAGCGCCAGCAAAGCGAGTACTACGATAATTCTGTTCATTCAAACCCTTATTGAGTCAGCAACGCGAAATAGCCGTTTTTAAAACTATAGTCAGTTCTGACATTGGGCTGAACACCTTCGTTCGGTGCAGTTGCTTCATCAAATTTCAGGCACAAAAAAGGGCGACCGAGGTCGCCCTTTTTCTACAGCTTTACAGAACTTAGTTCTGCTTAGCCATTGCCTGGCGCAGCAGTGCCGCCATGGTGGTGTCAGCAGCAGCTTCCGGAGCAGCTTCTTTCAGGCTCTGGATAGCTTCTTTCTCTTCCACTTCGTCTTTCGACTTGATGGAGAGCTGAATCACGCGGCTCTTGCGGTCAACGCTGATGATCTTGGCTTCTACTTCCTGGCCTTCTTTCAGAACGTTGCGCGCGTCTTCAACGCGGTCACGGCTGATTTCGGAGGCTTTCAGAGTCGCTTCGATATCGTCGGCCAGAACGATGATGGCGCCTTTGGCGTCAACTTCTTTCACAGTGCCTTTAACGATGGCGCCTTTGTCGTTCTCTTGAACGTACTCGGAGAACGGATCGCTTTCCAGTTGCTTGATACCCAGGGAGATGCGCTCGCGCTCTGGGTCAACCGACAGGATAACGGTGTCCAGCTCGTCGCCCTTCTTGAAACGACGAACAGCTTCTTCGCCAACTTCGTTCCAGGAGATGTCGGACAGGTGAACCAGGCCGTCGATGCCGCCGTCCAGACCAATGAAGATACCGAAATCGGTGATCGACTTGATGGTGCCGGAGATTTTATCGCCCTTGTTGAACTGGCCAGAGAAATCTTCCCATGGGTTAGATTTGCACTGCTTGATGCCCAGGGAGATACGACGACGCTCTTCGTCGATGTCCAGAACCATAACTTCCACTTCGTCGCCGACTTGTACGACTTTCGAAGGGTGGATGTTCTTGTTGGTCCAGTCCATTTCGGAAACGTGTACCAGGCCTTCCACGCCTTCTTCCAGCTCTGCGAAGCAGCCGTAGTCGGTCAGGTTGGTAACACGCGCGGTTACGCGAGTGCTTTCTGGGTAACGAGCCTTGATAGCAACCCATGGATCTTCGCCCAGCTGCTTCAAGCCCAGGGAAACGCGGTTACGCTCACGATCGTACTTCAGAACCTTGACATCGATCTCGTCGCCAACGTTGACGATTTCGGAAGGATGCTTGATACGCTTCCAAGCCATGTCGGTAATGTGCAGCAGGCCATCGACGCCACCCAGATCGACGAATGCGCCGTAATCGGTGAGGTTCTTGACGATACCTTTGACTTGTTGGCCTTCCTGCAGGGATTCCAGCAGAGCTTCACGCTCGGCGGAGTTCTCTGCTTCCAGCACGCTGCGACGGGAAACGACAACGTTGTTGCGCTTCTGGTCGAGCTTGATGACTTTGAATTCGAGTTCTTTGCCTTCCAGGTGCGTGGTGTCGCGCACTGGACGAACGTCGACCAAAGAACCTGGCAGGAACGCACGGATGCCGTTAACGTCGACAGTGAAGCCGCCTTTAACCTTACCGTTGATAACGCCCTTGACCACTTCTTCAGCTGCGAAGGCTGCTTCGAGAACAATCCAGCATTCAGCGCGCTTGGCTTTTTCACGGGACAGCTTGGTTTCACCGAAACCGTCTTCAACCGAGTCCAGAGCAACGTGAACTTCGTCACCGACATTGATAGTCAGGTCACCAGCATCGTTGTAGAACTGTTCCAGCGGGATCAGAGCTTCAGACTTCAGACCAGCGTGAACGGTTACCCAGCGAGCTTGGTAATCGATATCAACGATAACACCGGTGATGATGGAGCCTGCCTGAAGGTTCAGGGTTTTTAGGCTTTCTTCAAAGAGTTCCGCAAAGCTTTCGCTCATTTTAATTCCTGTTGATAAGGGCGAAGAATACGCCCATCTCCACACCCCAGACGGTGTGGGTCAGTTTCAGTTAAAAGAAGCCACCGCAGGACTATGACTGGTCCCCTGCGGCCTTCTTGATCACCCGGCGATATCGCGAATGGCGATTTCACTCATGATGCGTTCCAGCACCTGCTCGATGGACAGCTCCGTGGAATCCAGCTGTATGGCGTCAGCCGCCGGTTTGAGCGGGGCTACCGCACGCTGGGTATCACGCTCATCGCGTGCACGGATCTCATCTAGCAGACTCGACAGACTAACACCATCGACTTTGCCCTTCAACTGCAAGTAACGGCGGCGTGCCCGCTCTTCGGCGCTGGCGGTCAGGAAAATCTTCAGCGGCGCCTCGGGAAACACCACCGTGCCCATGTCGCGGCCATCGGCCACCAGGCCCGGCGCCTCCTGGAATGCGCGCTGGCGCTGCAGCAGCGCCTCGCGCACGGCGGGCAGCGCGGCCACTTGGGAGGCACCCGCACCGATACTCTCGGTGCGAATCACATCGCTGACTTCATCACCTTCCAGAATGATGCGCTGCAACTGCCCCTCGGTCGCCGCGATGAACTGCACATCCAGATGGGCGGCAAGCTTCGTCAGCAATTCTTCGTTGGTCAGGTCAACACCATGGTTGTGCGCAGCAAACGCCAGCAGGCGGTACAGCGCGCCAGAATCCAGCAGGCACCAACCCAGGCGCTTGGCCAGAATGCCAGCGATTGTGCCTTTGCCCGAGCCGCTTGGCCCGTCGATGGTAATCACCGGTGCTTTGATATTCACAATTGAGCCTCTTGGGCAACACGGATGCCGACTTGGGCACACAGTGTCAGAAAGTTCGGAAAAGACGTAGCAACATTGGCGCAGTCAAGAATACGAATAGGCGCCTTCGCCCGCAGGGAAGCCACACTGAACGCCATGGCAATCCGATGATCGCCATGGGCATGCACTTCACCGCCACCCATCGGGCCGCCGTCAATGATAAGCCCATCAGGCGTGGGTTCACACTTCACGCCCAGGGCCAACAGACCGTCGGCCATCACCTGGATACGATCGGACTCCTTGAGCCGCAGCTCCTCGGCACCGCGCAAAACGGTGCGACCTTGAGCGCAGGCTGCGGCAATAAACAGCACAGGGAACTCATCAATCGCCAACGGCACCAGGGCCTCTGGAATTTCGATGCCCTTGAGCGCGGCGGCACGCACACGTAGATCCGCAACCGGCTCGCCGCCCACCTCGCGCTGATTTTCAAGGGTGATATCAGCCCCCATCAGCCGCAGGATATCGATTACCCCGGTGCGGGTCGGGTTGATACCGACATGCTCCAGCAACAGCTCGGAGCCCTCGGCAATCGAGGCCGCCACCAGGAAGAACGCCGAAGACGAAATATCCCCCGGCACTTCAATACGCGTAGCGGTCAACCCATGCCCCGACGCCAGCGACACCGTCGCGCCCTGCACCGCCACCGGGTAACCAAAGCCGCGCAGCATGCGCTCGGTGTGGTCGCGGGTCGGTGCGGGCTCGGTCACCGAGGTTTTACCCTCAGCGTACAACCCCGCCAACAACAGGCAGGATTTCACCTGGGCACTGGCCATGGGCAGTACATAGTTCAAGCCTTTGAGCGATTGCCCGCCACGAATGCTCAGTGGCGGACGCCCGTCCGGCCCGGTTTCGATGATTGCGCCCATTTCCCGCAGCGGCTTGGCTACGCGGTTCATCGGGCGCTGGGACAGCGAGGCATCGCCGGTCAGCACGCTGTCAAAGCTCTGCGCCGCCAATACACCGGCCAACAGGCGCATCGATGTGCCGGAATTGCCCACATAGATCGGCCCCGGCGCAGCCTTCAGGCCCTGCAGGCCGACACCGTGAATAGTCACTCGTCCATGGTGTGGCCCCTCGATCACCACGCCCATGTCACGAAAAGCCTGCAAGGTCGCCAGGGCGTCTTCACCCTCAAGGAAGCCTTCCACCTCGGTCACACCCTCGGCCAACGACCCCAACATGATCGAACGATGAGAGATCGACTTGTCACCCGGCACGCGGATGCGCCCGCTCAAGCGGCCACCCGGGCTGGCGATGAAGGTCAGGTCATCGGTGTTCACTGCGGCTTCCATGTAGGCCCGGCGCGCGAGGATCTTGCTGAAATGTTCGCGCGCCACCCGCGCACGGGTGAACACGCCCAGCAGTTGATGGCCGTCTCCCGCATCCACGGCCTCGCGCAAGGCGTCGAGATCAGTGCGGAAGGTGTCCAGGGTACGCAACACCGCTTCGCGATTGGCGAGAAAGATGTCGTGCCACATCACCGGATCGCTGCCGGCAATCCGCGTGAAATCGCGAAAACCACCCGCCGCGTAACGGAAAATCTCGAGGTTCTCGTTGCGCTTGGCCAGCGAATCCACCAAGCCAAATGCCAACAGATGCGGCAAGTGACTGGTCGCTGCCAACACTTCGTCGTGACGCTCGACCTGCATATGCTCCACATCCGCGCCCAGCTCGCGCCAGAGACGATCCACCACTGCCAACGCCGCTGGGTCGGTTTGCGCAAGCGGCGTCAGGATGACCTTATGCCGACGGAACAACTGCGCATTGGATGCCTCCACCCCGCTCTGCTCGGAGCCAGCAATGGGATGGCCCGGCACAAAGCGCGGCGGCATGCCACCAAACGCCAATCGTGCCGCACGCACCACGTTGCCTTTGGCGCTGCCCACATCGGTAAGGATCGCTTGCCCGAGGTCCATACCAGCCAGTACCGCCAGCAATTTCTCCATGGCCAGGATCGGCACAGCGAGCTGGATCACATCCGCGCCCTGGCACGCAACGGCCAGGTCCGCTTCACAGCGGTCCACCACGCCCAACTCCACCGCCAACTTGCGCGACTGCGGGTCGAGGTCCACGCCCACCACTTCGCCACACAGCCCGCTTTCACGCAGGCCCTTGGCGAAGGAGCCACCGATCAACCCCAGGCCGACCACCACCAGGCGACCGATCATAGGCACAGCAGGTTGCAATGCAGTGACATCAACCACGGGCCAGAACCTTGGCCAGCGCCTCAAGGAAGCGGCTGTTCTCAGCCGGCAGACCGATGGTGATACGCAGATGGTTCGGCATGCCGTAGTTCGCCACGGGGCGCACGATCACGCCCTCGCGCAGCAAGCCCTGGAACACCGGCGCAGCCACCTGGCCGAGGTCGACGCAGATGAAGTTGCCCTTGGACGGAATCCAGCCCAGGCCCAGCTCACGAAAGCCTTCCTGCAATTGCAGCATGCCGCTTTCGTTGAGACGACGGCCTTCTTCCAGGTATTCGGCATCCTTCACCGCCGCACAGGCCGCCGCCAGGGCCAGGCTGTTAACGTTGAACGGCTGGCGCACGCGGTTCAGCACATCGGCTACCACGGGCGTGGACAAGCCATAACCGACCCGCAACGACGCCAGGCCATAAGCCTTGGAGAACGTACGCGACACCAGCAGGTTCGGGTAGGCCGCGAGGAAATCCAGGCCATCGGGCAGGTCGCTGCCTTCGGCGTACTCGATGTAGGCTTCGTCCAGCACGACCAGCACATGCCCCGGCACGTCCTGCAGGAATTCGTTCAGTGCCTGCTCGTCAAACCAGGTGCCGGTCGGGTTGTTCGGGTTGGCGATAAACACCACGCGAGTCTGGGCATCGATGGCTGCCAGCATCGCCGGCAGGTCATGGCCCCAGTCCTTGGCAGGAATCACCCGAGCATCCGCCCCCACCGCCTGGGTCACGATCGGGTAGACCGCAAACGCGTGCTCGCTGAACACCGCATTCAAGCCTGGCGCCAGGTAAGCACGGCCGACCAGTTCAAGGATGTCGTTGGAGCCATTGCCCAGGGTCACCTGGTTCAGCTCGACCCGGCACTTGTCCGCCAGCAAAGACTTGAGCGCAAAACCGTTGCCATCGGGATAACGGGTCAGTTCGGCCAGCTCTTCACGGATCGCCGCCAACACTTTGGGGCTCGGGCCCAGCGGGTTTTCGTTACTCGCCAGCTTGACGATTTTAGACGGGTCCAGATTCAACTCGCGGGCCAGTTCGTCCACAGGCTTGCCTGGAACGTAAGGCGAGAGTTGTTGCACGCCCGGCTGCGCCAGGGCGAGGAAGTTGCCACTCATGTCAAAGCCTCACAAAACCGCTTTCGGGTAAGAGCCCAGCACCTTGAGTGCCACGGCTTCCTGACTGATCTTCTCCAGCACGCCCTTGACCAGCGGGTCGCGGTGATGGCCGATGAAGTCAATAAAGAACACGTAGGTCCACTTACCGCTACGCGAAGGACGGGTCTCAATGCGCGTCAGGTCAATCCCGTTATCGTGGAACGGCACCAGCAGCTCATGCAGCGCGCCGGGTTTGTTGCTCATGGAAACGATGATCGAGGTCTTGTCGTCGCCGGTGGGCGGCACTTCCTGGCTGCCGATCATCAAAAAGCGCGTGGAGTTATCCGGGCGATCTTCGATCTTTTCGGCCAGGCGCGTCAGGCCGTACAGGCCGGCAGCCATATCGCCGGCAATCGCCGCCGAGTTCCACTCACCCTTGACCCGCTTTGCCGCCTCGGCGTTGCTGGACACCGCCACGCGCTCGACATTCGGGTAATGGGCGTCCAGCCACTTGCGGCACTGGGCCAGGGACTGGGCGTGGGAATAGATACGGCTGATGCTGTCGGTCTTGGTGTTTTCACCCACCAGCAGGTGGTGATGGATACGCAACTCCACCTCACCACAGATCACCATGTCGTGTTCGAGGAAGCTGTCCAGCGTGTGGTTGACCGCGCCTTCGGTGGAGTTTTCCACCGGCACCACGCCAAAATTCACCGCACCGGCCGCGACTTCACGGAAGACTTCGTCGATAGCCGCCATCGGCTTGCTGATCACCGCATGGCCGAAGTGCTTCATGGCTGCCGCCTGGGTGAAGGTGCCTTCAGGGCCGAGGTAAGCCACTTTCAGCGGCTGCTCCAGCGCCAGGCACGAAGACATGATTTCACGGAACAACCGCGCCATCTCTTCGTTGCCCAACGGGCCCTTGTTGCGTTCCATCACACGCTTGAGCACCTGGGCTTCACGCTCGGGCCGGTAGAACACCGGCACTTCGCCTTCCGCCAGGGACGCCATTTTCACCCGGGCCACTTCCTGGGCACAGCGCGCACGCTCACTGATCAGTTCCAGGACCTTCTCGTCCAGGCTGTCAATGCGTACGCGCAGGGCCTTGAGTTCTTGCTCAGACATTAGCCGTGTTCCTTCTCGAACTCTGCCATGTAGGCAACCAGCGCATTGATGGCGTGGATGTCGACGGCGTTATAAATGGAGGCGCGCATGCCACCCACCGAGCGGTGGCCCTTGAGGTTCAGCAGGCCGCGCGCGTCGGCGCCGGCCAGGAACGGCTTGTCCAGACGATCATCAGCCAGGCGGAACGGCACGTTCATCCACGAGCGGTCGCTGAGGTTGATCGGGTTGCTGTACAGGCCGCTGGCGTCGATGAAGTCGTACAGGACGCGCTTCTTCTCTTCGTTGAGCTTGCCCATCGCAGCCACACCGCCCTGCTCCTTGAGCCACTCGAAGACCAGGCCGGAGAGGTACCAGGCAAACGCCGGCGGGGTGTTGTACATCGAGCCGTTATCGGCCGCGACCTTGTAGTTGAGCATGGTCGGGCACAGCGAGCGGGCGCGACCCAGCAGGTCTTCGCGGATGATATTGACTAGGATGCCGCTCGGGCCGATGTTCTTCTGCGCGCCGGCGTAGATCATGCCGTAGCGGGACACGTCGATCGGGCGCGAGAGGATGTCCGAGGACATGTCGCACACCAGTGGCACGTCACCTACTTGTGGCACCCAATCAAATTCCAGGCCACCGATGGTTTCGTTGGCGACGTAGTGAACGTAGGCCGCGTCCTTGGTCAGCTTCCACTCGTTCTGACCGGGAATGGCGAAGTAGTCGTAGGGCTTGGCGGTGCCTGCCACGTTGACATGGCCGTAGCGCGAGGCCTCTTCAATGGCCTTCTGCCCCCAGATACCGGTGTCGATATAGTCGGCAGTGCCGCCTTCGGGCAGCAGGTTCAGCGGTAACTGGGCGAACTGCTGGCTCGCACCACCTTGCAGGAACAGCACCTTGTAATTGGATGGGATGTCCAGCAAGTCGCGCAGGTCCTGCTCGGCCTTGTTGGCGATGGACACGAACTCATCGCTGCGATGGCTCATTTCCATCACGGAGAGGCCTTTTCCATGCCAGTCGAGGAGTTCACCCTGCGCACGCTGCAGGACTGCTTCAGGAAGCGCCGCGGGACCGGCACAGAAGTTATAGGCTCTCTTGCTCACATCCAATCTCACTCTGATCTGGTGGGGCTGCAATCATGTCAGCAACGCCCTCGTTCTGGAGCGGACATCTGTGGGAGCTGGCTTGCCTGCGATAGCAGCGCCGCGGTATCACTGAATGACCGAGGCGCCTGTATCGCAGGCAAGCCAGCTCCCACATGGACCGCGTCCAGGCAAAGGGCGCTGTATTTCATACGGGACAAACAACAAGGGGGCGAATCTTCATCCGCCCCCTGTGTGTCCGCTTATTCCTGCGGTTCTTCTTCGTCTGCGGCAGCGTCGAGGGTTGGCTCGTCAACGTTGTCATCGCCAGCTGCGATCACCTCGCCTTCAAATTCCTCACCTTCGAGCTCTTCACCTTCGACTTCCGAAGGCTCCTGCACACGCTCCAGGCCGACCAGTTTTTCGTCCTTGGCCAGCTTGATCAGGGTCACGCCCTGGGTGTTACGGCCCAGGCTCGACACTTCCGCCACACGGGTACGCACCAGGGTGCCTTGGTCGGAAATCAGCATGATCTCCTCGCCATCGAGCACCTGCACCGCGCCGACCAGACGGCCGTTGCGGTCGTTGCTGACCATGGCGATCACGCCCTGGCCGCCGCGCTTGTACTCCGGGAACTCGCTGATGGCGGTGCGCTTGCCATAACCACGCTCGGAAGCGGTGAGGATCTGGCTGCCTTCTTCCGGGATCAACATCGAAATCAGCTTCTGCCCTTCTGGCAGGCGCATGCCGCGTACACCGCGGGCGGTACGGCCCATGGCACGTACGTCGGATTCCTTGAAGCGTGTGACCTTGCCGCCATCGGAGAACAGCATGACTTCGCGTTCGCCGTCAGTGATGGCTGCGGAAATCAGCACGTCGCCTTCATCCAGCTCCAGGGCGATCAGGCCCACGCTGCGTTGACGGCTGAAGGATTCCAGCGGGGTCTTCTTCACGGTGCCTTTGGCGGTAGCCATGAAGATGAAGTGGCCTTCGGTGTATTCCTCGACCGGCAGCATGGTGGTGATGTATTCATCACTGTCCAGCGGCAGCAGGTTGACCAACGGACGGCCACGGGCAGCGCGGGAGGCTTCCGGGATTTCGTAAGTCTTGAGCCAGTACACCTTGCCCTTGCTGGAGAACAGCAGCAGCGTGGTGTGGCTGTTGGCGACCAGCAGGTGAGCGATGTAGTCCTCATCCTTCACGCCGGTAGCCGATTTACCCTTACCACCACGACGCTGGGCCTGGTAGGCCGCCAGCGGCTGGGTCTTGGCATAGCCGCCGTGGGAGATGGTCACCACGCGCTCTTCTTCCGGGATCATGTCACCCAGGGTCAGGTCCAGGCGCGCATCAAGGATTTCGGTGCGGCGCACGTCGCCGTATTCGGCGCGGATCACTTCCAGTTCTTCGCGGATCACTTCCATCAGGCGCACGGCGCTGCTGAGGATGCGGATCAACTCGCCGATCTGGTTGAGGATCTCCTGGTACTCGGCCAGCAGCTTCTCGTGCTCCAGGCCAGTCAGGCGGTGCAGGCGCAGTTCCAGGATGGCCTGGGCCTGCTCTGGCGACAGGAAGTACTTGCCTTCACGCAGACCGTATTGCGGGTCCAGGGTCTCGGGGCGGCACGAGTCGGCGCCAGCGCGCTCAACCATCGCGACCACGGCGCTGGATTCCCAAGGCGTGCTGATGAGCGCTTCCTTGGCTTCCGACGGGGTTGGCGAGGCCTTGATGAGGGCGATCACCGGGTCGATGTTCGACAACGCAACCGCCTGGCCTTCCAGGATATGGCCGCGCTCGCGGGCCTTGCGCAGTTCGAACACGGTGCGGCGGGTGACCACTTCGCGACGGTGACGCACGAAGGCTTCCAGCAGGTCCTTGAGGTTAAGGATGCGTGGGCGGCCATCGATCAGTGCAACCACGTTGATACCAAACACGCTTTGCAGCTGGGTTTGGGCGTAGAGGTTGTTGAGGATCACCTCTGGCACTTCACCACGGCGCAGCTCGATTACTACGCGCATACCGTCTTTGTCGGACTCGTCGCGCAGCTCGGTGATGCCTTCCAGCTTCTTCTCTTTAACCAGCTCGGCGATCTTCTCGATCAGGCGTGCCTTGTTCAGCTGGTAAGGGAGTTCGGTGATGACGATCTGCTGGCGGCCACCGACCTTGTCGATGTCTTCGATGATCGAGCGGGCACGCATGTAAATGCGCCCGCGGCCAGTGCGGTAGGCTTCGATGATGCCGGCGCGACCGTTGATGATCGCGGCGGTCGGGAAGTCCGGGCCCGGGATGTATTGCATCAGCTCATCGACGGTCAGCTCAGGGTTGTCGATAAGGGCCAGGCAACCGTCGATGACTTCACCGAGGTTGTGCGGCGGGATGTTGGTGGCCATGCCCACGGCGATACCGCTGGAACCGTTGACCAGCAGGTTGGGAATCTTGGTGGGCATGACAGCCGGGATCATTTCGGTGCCGTCGTAGTTCGGCACCCAGTCCACGGTTTCTTTATGCAGGTCGGCCAGCAGCTCGTGCGCCAGCTTGGTCATGCGCACTTCGGTGTATCGCATGGCTGCGGCGTTGTCGCCGTCCACCGAACCGAAGTTGCCCTGGCCGTCTACCAGCAGGTAGCGCAGGGAAAACGGCTGCGCCATCCGAACGATGGTGTCGTACACCGCAGTGTCGCCGTGAGGGTGATACTTACCGATCACGTCACCGACAACACGGGCAGATTTCTTGTACGGCTTGTTCCAGTCGTTACCCAGCTCGCTCATCGCGAACAGCACACGCCGGTGCACGGGCTTCAAGCCATCGCGCGCATCAGGCAGTGCCCGACCGACAATTACGCTCATCGCGTAGTCGAGGTAGGACTGTTTCAGCTCGTCTTCGATATTGACCGGGAGGATTTCTTTGGCCAGTTCGCCCATGAGAAGCCTGATTCCTTTTTCGGGTGAAACCTCGTCACATCCATTCGGGACGAACGAAGCTCGCCGCTGCCGGCACGGTGCCTGACAACGACTTACGACAAATCAACGAGTTATGACACGGATCTGCACGTTATAGGCAACCCCTCGGGGCAGCCCTGGAAACCGCCGGATGTTATCACAATCGCCGCCACGCACCTATCCCCCTGATGCGCATGGAGGCTAGTAATTTGACGGATGACAGGCTTGAAGGGGACGAGAGGGGCTCAGAGGCGCGGTGGTGGTATTTTTTGAGGATGGATCCAGCAGTTTTATTGACCTTAACGGCCAATCGCAGGCAAGCCAGCTCCCACCTTTGATTTGTGAATACAGTTAAAGGTGGGAGCTGGCTTGCCTGCGATGGCGCCCCCACAGGCACCCACACACTCAATGCAGCCGCTTACGACACATCAACTTGGCCAGTTTTGCGGTGTCTGGCCGCTCGACAATGCCTTTTTCGGTGACGATCACGTCAATCAGGTCCGCAGGCGTCACATCAAACACAGGGTTAAACGCCGCAATATCCAACCGCTGCCCATCAACCTCAAGCAACTCGCCACTATCGCGCTGCTCCAGCGCAACATCATCGCCAGTAGCCATCATCAAATCCAGGGTCGAACTCGACGCCACCACCATAAAACGCACGCCATGGTGCATGGCACAGACGGCCAGTTGATAAGTGCCGATCTTGCTGATCACATCGCCATTGGCGGCAATACAGTCAGCACCCACCACCACCCAGGTCACGCCTTTGGTCTTGAGGATATGCGCCCCGGCGGAGTCGGCATTCACCGCCACCGGGATGCCCTGGCCCGCCAACTCCCACGCCGTCAGACGCGAGCCTTGCAGCCATGGACGGGTTTCATTGACATAGACCTGCTCGACCAACCCCTCCAGATACGCCGCGTGAATCACCCCGAGGGCTGTGCCAACGCCACCGCAAGCCAGCGCGCCGGCATTGCCATGGGTAAGGATCGCCTGGGCATTGCCCTGGTGCTTGCGAATCCGCTCCATACCCAGCTGGGCCATGACCACATTGGCTTCCCGATCACTCTCATGGATCGCGACGGCTTCGGCTTCCAGCACCACCAGCGGGTCGGCGTGCTGCTTGAGGCGGTCCAGACGGTCGCGCATGCGCTGCAAGGCCCAGAACAAATTCGATGCGGTCGGCCGGGTGTGGGCCAGCAAGGCGTAGTCTTCTTCCCACGCGGCCTGCCAGTCACCGCCCTCGGCGATGCGCTCGCGGGCGGCGAGCACCAAGCCATAGGCGGCGCAGATGCCGATGGCCGGTGCGCCCCGCACCACCATGGTGCGAATGGCGTCGGCCACCGCTTCAACGGTACCGCAGGCCACCCAGCGCTCCCGGGACGGCAAAACACGCTGGTCGAGCAGGTGCAGCGCGCCATCACGCCATTCGATGGCCTTCACTTTCTCTGCAGCCAACAGTCGGTCGCGCATCCCTTACCCCGCACTCATGAACAAAAGCCGCCGATTATAGCGATCCGCCAGCCGGGACGCTCGGGTATACTTCGCCCTTCTTTTATAGCTGCCTGGGAAGAAGCCTGCGATGACCTCCACTGCCGCCCCGCTCGACTTGTTGCTGCTGCCGACCTGGCTGGTACCCGTCGAGCCCGCTGGCGTGGTGCTCAAGGAGCACGGCCTGGGCATCCGCGATGGCTGCATTGCCTTCATCGGGCCACGGGACGCGGCGTTGAAGCTCGCGGCGCAAGAGGTGCGTGAACTGCCCGGCATGCTGCTCAGCCCCGGCCTGGTCAATGCACACGGCCATGCAGCCATGACCCTGTTCCGCGGCCTGGCCGACGATTTGCCGCTGATGACCTGGCTGGAAAAGCACATCTGGCCCGCCGAAGCCAAGTGGGTCGATGAAGCGTTCGTGCGCGACGGTACCAACCTGGCCATTGCCGAGCAGATCAAGGGCGGCATCACCTACTTCTCGGACATGTATTTCTACCCAAAGGTCGCCAGTGACTGCGTGCACAACAGCGGTATGCGTGCGCAGATCGCGCTGCCGATCCTCGACTTTCCGATTCCCGGCGCCAGCAGTGCCGACGAGGCGATTCGCCAGGGTATCGAGCTGTTCGGCGACCTCAAGCACCACCCGCGCATCAAAATCACCTTCGGCCCCCACGCGCCCTACACCGTGTGCGATGCCAACCTGGAAAAGATCCGGGTGATCGCCGAAGAGCTGGACGCCGCGATCCATATGCACGTTCACGAAACCGCCTTTGAAGTGCAGCAAGCCGTCGAGCAGACCGGCGAGCGGCCATTGGCGCGCCTGGCTCGCCTTGGCCTGCTGGGCCCGCGCTTTCAGGCCGTGCACATGACCCAAATCAGCGAAGACGACCTGGCTTTACTGGTAGAAAGCAACACCAGCGTCATTCACTGCCCGGAATCGAACCTGAAACTGGCCAGCGGCTTTTGCCCGGTGGAGCGCTTGTGGCAGGCTGGCGTCAACGTGGCCATCGGCACCGACGGCGCTGCCAGCAACAATGACCTGGATTTGCTCGGCGAAACCCGCACGGCGGCGATGCTGGCCAAGGCCGTGGCCGGCTCGGCTACTGCGCTGGATGCCCACCGCGCCCTGCGCATGGCCACACTCAACGGCGCCAGGGCGATGGGCCTGGACAGCCAGATTGGCTCCCTGGAAGTCGGCAAGGCGGCAGACATCGTCGCTTTTGATCTTTCCGGGCTGGCGCAACAACCGATCTACGATCCGGTCTCACAGCTTATATATGCCACCGGGCGTGATTGCGTGAAACACCTTTGGGTTGCCGGCAAGCCATTGCTCGACGACCGGCAATTGACCCGCATGGATGAACAACAGTTGACCGCCACGGCCATTGCCTGGGGCCAACGCATCAGCGGGCACAGCGAATAACGACGCGGCTGAAGCCTCGGGTTCAGCCACGACACACCGACTTATCAGATTCAGAGGATTCACCATGAGCAACGTCGATCACGCCGAAATCGCCAAGTTTGAAGCCCTGGCTCACCGCTGGTGGGACCGCGAGAGCGAATTCAAACCCCTGCACGATATCAACCCACTGCGGGTCAACTGGATTGACGAGCGCGTCAACCTGGCCGGCAAGAAGGTGCTGGACGTCGGTTGCGGCGGCGGCATCCTCAGCGAAGCCATGGCCCAGCGCGGCGCCACCGTCATGGGCATCGACATGGGTGAAGCGCCGCTGGCCGTAGCGCAGTTGCACCAGCTCGAATCCGGCGTGAGCGTGGAGTACCGCCAGATCACCGCCGAAGCCCTGGCCGAAGAAATGCCCGAGCAGTTCGACGTGGTCACCTGCCTGGAAATGCTCGAACACGTGCCAGACCCGTCCTCGGTGATCCGTGCGTGTTTCCGTATGGTCAAGCCCGGCGGCCAGGTGTTCTTCTCCACCATCAACCGCAACCCCAAGGCTTACCTGTTCGCGATCATCGGCGCCGAATACATCATGAAGCTGCTGCCGCGCGGCACCCATGATTTCAAGAAATTCATCCGCCCTTCCGAGCTGGGTGCATGGAGCCGCCAGGCCGGGCTGACCGTCAAGGACATCATCGGCCTGACCTACAACCCGCTGACCAAGCACTACAAGCTGGCCAACGACGTTGACGTCAACTACATGATCCAGACCCTGCGCGAGGAGTAAGCCTGTGAAGTTGCGAGCGGTTCTCTTCGACATGGACGGTACCCTGCTGGATACCGCGCCGGACTTTATCGCCATCTGCCAGGCCATGCGCGCCGACCGCGGCCTGGAACCGATCAACCCGCAGCACATCCGCGATGAAATCTCCGGCGGTGCCCGGGCGATGGTTGCCGTGACCTTCTCGATGGATCCTGAATCCCCAGGCTTTGAAGAGCTGCGCCAGGAATTCCTGGAGCGCTACCTCAAGGACTGCGCGGTGCACAGCAAACTGTTCGACGGCATGGCCGAACTGCTGGAAGACATCGAGAAAGCCAAGCTGATCTGGGGCGTGGTCACCAACAAGCCGGTGCGCTTTGCCGAACCGATCATGCAGCGCCTGGGCCTGGCCGAACGCTCGGCCGTGCTGATCTGCCCGGACCATGTGAAAAACAGCAAGCCGGACCCGGAGCCGATGGTACTGGCGTGCAAGATGCTCGACCTGGACCCGGCCAGCGTGCTGTTCGTGGGCGATGACCTGCGCGACATCGAATCCGGCCGCGACGCCGGTACGCGCACGGCGGCGGTAACTTATGGCTATATCCACCCGGATGACAACCCACGCCACTGGGGCGCGGATGTGGTGGTGGATCACCCGTTGGAATTGCGCAAGGTGCTGGATAACGCGCTGTGCAGTTGCTGATTGTTCGAAGATCTCAACAACACTGAGATCAATGTGGGAGCTGGCTTGCCTGCGATAGCGGTCTGCCAGCCAGCACATCTGCCGACAGGTACACCGCCATCGCAGGCAAGCCAGCTCCCACAGGAAATGGATTCCACTTTGAGTGGTGTATCACCTTGAATTTTGTCGAGGCTATTTATGTTTGATTATTCTGCCCCTCCAGAACTGCTCAAAGGCCGGATCATCCTGGTAACCGGCGCCGGTCGCGGGATTGGCGCGGCAGCGGCGAAGACCTATGCCGCCCATGGCGCCACCGTGCTGTTGCTGGGCAAGACCGAAGCCAACCTGGCCCAGGTGTATGACGAGATCGAAGCCGCCGGCCACCCGCAGCCCGTCGTGATCCCGTTCAACCTGGAGACCGCCCTGCCCCATCAATACGATGAGCTGGCAGCGATGATCGAAAAGGCATTCGGCCACCTCGACGGCCTGTTGCACAACGCCTCGATCATCGGCCCACGCACGCCCATCGAGCAGTTGTCCGGCGAGAATTTCATGCGGGTGATGCACGTCAACGTCAACGCGATGTTCATGCTGACCAGCACTTTACTGCCGTTGCTCAAGCTGTCCCAGGATGCGTCGGTGGTGTTCACCTCCAGCAGCGTCGGGCGCAAGGGCCGTGCTTATTGGGGTGCCTATGGCGTGTCCAAGTTCGCCACCGAGGGGCTGATGCAAACCCTGGCCGATGAGCTGGAAGATGTGGCCGCAGTGCGCGCCAACAGCATCAACCCGGGCGGCACCCGCACCAGCATGCGCGCCCAGGCGTACCCAGGGGAAAACCCGATGGAAAGGCCAGCACCGGAAGAGATCATGCCGGTGTACCTGTACCTGATGGGGCCGGACAGTGCGGGCATCAATGGCCAGGCCTTCGATGCGCAATAAACCCTGACACACCGCAAAACAAAGGTGGGAGCTGGCTTGCCTGCGATGCAGACACCTCGGTGATTCAGTTACACCGCAGTGATGCTATCGCAGGCAAGCCAGCTCCCACATTGCTTTGTGGTGTACTCAAATACTCAGTTTTTGACCACTTCCTCCAAGGTGAAACGTCCCAACGGGTTCTGCAGGAAGTTGCTTACGTTCTTGCGTGAGATGTTGATGTACGGGCTGTAGTACAGGTCAATCCAGTTCACATCCTGTTTGGCCAGCTTCTGCAACTCCACATACATTTGCTCACGCTTGGCCGGGTCCGCCTCGATCCGCGCGGCCGCCACCAATGCCTTGACCTGGTCGTTCTTGTAGCGGGTCATGTAGTTCTGGTTGGTGTCGTGGCCCAGCACGAAGGTGGTTTTCTGGTCGGGGTCGAGGATGTCGTTGGTCCAGTACATCACCGAAATATCGTATTCACCGTCCACCAGCATCTGCCAGCTTTGGGTGGGGTCGACTTTCTGCAGGTTGGCGGTCACGCCGACCTTGGCTAGCTGGTCCTTGATGATCACCGCGATCTGCTCGTCGGCCTCGTTGCCGGCGTTGACCACGTAGTTGAGCTTCAAGTCCTGGGCACCCGCAGCGGCCAGCAGCTTCTTGGCTTCGGCCGGGTCGTACGGGCGTTGCAGGTTGTTGGCGTAGTGGTACAGCGAGCCCTTTGGAATGTAGGAATAAGCCACGGTGCCTTGACCGTAAGTGACGGCTTTGACCAACGATTGCTTGTCGATGGCCATGTCCAGGGCCTGGCGCACTTGCGGCTTGGCCAACAACCCGTGCTCGTGGTTGATCAACAGGTGATCTTCACGGGTGGACGGGTCGGCGTGGATCACCACGTTCTGGTCTTTTTTCAGCTCTTGCACACGGGAGAACGGCACGAAGATCGCCGTGTCCAGTTCGTTGTTCTGCACCATGCGCATGCGCGTGTTGTCATCGGTCACCGACACCCATTCCACGCCGTCCAGGCTCACGCTGCCGGCCTGCCAGAAATTCGGGTTTTTCTTCAGGATCACGCGGTCGCCCTTGCGCCACTCGTCCACGGTAAACGCGCCGGAAGTCACCGGGTTTTCCGAGTAGGCGTCTTCGCCCATCTTGGTCATGGCTTTTTCCGACAGGATCGACACCGTTGGTGACGCCAGTTGCGAGAGGAAGGCCACCGCCGGGGTTTTCAGGGTGACCACCAAGGTCTTGGCATCGCTGGCCGTGGCGGTGTTGATCAGGCTGAACGGGTCGCTCCACAACGAGGCCTTGTTGTCGCGGATGCGCAGCAGGCTGAACGCGGCGTCGGCGGCAGTGATCGGCGAGCCGTCAGAGAACTTCGCCTCGCGCAGCTTGAAGGTGTAGGTCAGGCCATCCTTGGAAATGTCCCAGCTTTCGGCCAGGCCCGGTTCCATCTTGGTGCCCAGGTTATCCACGCGCACCAGGGTGTCGTAGACGTTGGCAAATACCCAGGTGTCGCGGTTTTGCGCGCTTTTGATCGGGTCGAAAGTGGTGCTGTCTTCACGGCAGCCGATGGTGAGCACACCGGCGGCCTGGGCCAGGCCGGCGGTCAGCGACCAGGCCGTGAGGGTAGCGGCGGCGAGCAATTTCAAGTGGCGCGAGTGCATATCACAACTCCTTGTTAATGAATGGCAGAGGGTCAAAGCAAAGGGTCTTCAAGCACGCAACTGTACCGATGCTCGTGCAGGAAATGGGTGGGAGGCAATACCGAGGAACACATGGCTCGCGCATACCGGCAACGCGGGTGAAAGGCACAGCCTGTCGGCAGATTCAGCGGGCTCGGCGGCTCGCCGGGCAATGGCTGCGCAGGCAATGGTCGGTGCGGATCGATCTCCGGGATGGCCTGGATCAGCGCCGCCGTATACGGGTGACGCGGCGTGGTAAACACCGCTTCCACCGGACCTTCCTCGACGATCTTGCCCAGGTACATCACGGCCACGCGGTCGCATAGGCGCCTTACGATGGCCAGGTCATGGGCGATAAACAGGATCGCCAGATTCATACGCTGTTGCAGTTCCAGCAGCAGGTTGATGATCTGGCCCTGGATCGACACATCCAGCGCGGCCACGCATTCATCGGCAATGATCAGGCGCGGCTCCACCGCCAGCGCCCGGGCGATACCCACGCGCTGGCACTGGCCGCCACTGAGGGAGCCGGGCTTGCGTGAAGCCAGCTCAGGACGCAAGCCGACCAGTTCGAGCAACTCATTCACACGATCAGGAATCTGCTGCGCCGCCACTTTACGTTGCACACGCAGTACCTCGGCGATGATTTCGCCAATGCTGTGCCGTGGATTGAGCGCGGCGTAGGGGTCCTGGAAAATCATCGCGGTTTCATGCCGCAGTCGGGCGATGTCGATGGCACTGCCATGGGCCATGTCGATACCGTCGAACAACACCTGCCCGGCGCTGATCGGGTTGAGGTGCAGAATGGCCCGGCCCAGGGTGCTCTTGCCACTGCCGGACTCGCCCACCAAACCCAGGGTTTCACCGGCGGCGAGGTTCAGCGACACCCCGTTCACCGCCCTCACCCACTGGCGGTTGAGGCCAAACAGGCCGCTGCCGGACGCCGTAAAGCGCACTTCCAGATCCTTGACCTGTAACAAGCTCATGGACGCGCTCCCAACGGGTAGTGACAGGCCACGCGTGCGCCCTGGGGCAGCAACACGGTGCACAGGGCGCCGGCCTGTGGGCAGCGTGGGTGGAAGCGGCAGCCGTCGGGCAATGCATCGAGCAACGGCGGCTGGCCAGCAATGGTGCGCAACAACGCATGCCCGCTGCTGTGGGCCGGCTGGCAGTCGATCAGGCCTGCGGTATACGGATGTTGCGGTTGGGCCAGCAGTTCGTATTTGCTGCCGTGCTCGCACAGGCGCCCGGCATACATCACGGCGATGGCATCGCAGGTTTGCGCCACCACGCCCAGGTCATGGGTGATCATGATGATCGACAGGCCACGCTGGTCGCGCAGGTCGAGCAACAGCCGCAGGATTTGCGCCTGCACCGTCACATCCAGGGCCGTGGTCGGTTCGTCGGCGATCAATACCTTCGGATTGCAGCCCAGAGCTACGGCGATCATTGCGCGCTGACGCATGCCGCCGGAAAACTCATGGGGGTAGTTGTCGACCCGCGCCTGTGGGTCGGGAATCCCGACCTGACGCAATACCTCGATCGCCTGCAAGCGCGCGTCTTTTTTCGACGCGCCTTGGTGCAGGCGGATGCCCTCGGCGATCTGCTCACCGATGCGCATCAACGGGTCCAGGTGGCTGCTAGGGTTCTGGAAGACCATGCCCAACTGCCCGCCGCGCACGGCGCGCATACCGGCATCATCCAGTGCCAACAGGTCCTGGCCGGCCAACTGCACAGCGCCGCCCTGTACGCGCAGATTGGGCGATGGCAACAGACGCATCAGGCCGCGACAGGCCATGGTCTTGCCGGAACCGCTCTCGCCCACCAGGCCAAGGATTTCACCTTCGGCCAGGTCGAAGGACACCCGATCCACCAAGGTGACCTCACGCCCAACGTTGTTGGCGATCACACTGAGGTCACGCACCTGCAACAGGCTCATGAGCGCTCTCCCAATACCTGCGCAACACCATCGGCCAACAGGCTGAAGCCCATGGCCAAGGTCACGATGGCCAGGCCCGGAAAGGTGCAGATCCACCAGGCGGTGGTGATAAAGGCTTGCCCCTCGGCCACCATCGTCCCCCATTCGGCGGTCGGTGGTTGTACCCCCAGGCCCAGGTAACTGACGGCGGCGCCGTTGAGCAGCACCAGCACCGCGTCAGACATGGAAAACACAATGGAGCCAAACAGCGCATTAGGCAGCAAATGCCGGAACAGAATGCGCCCATGGCCAAAGCCCAGGCTCTTGGCGGCCAGGGCGAACTCGCTTTCCTTGAGCACCAGGATCTGCGAGCGAATCAGGCGCGCGTACGACACCCAGCCCACCAGCGCCATGGCGATGTAAAAACTCTGCAAGCCCGGCCCGAGGATGGCCATGATCGCCAACATCAGCACCAGGAACGGGAACGCCAGCACCACGTCGATCACACGCATGCAGACACTGTCGAAACGCCCGCCGATATAACCCGAGACCGCACCGATAAAGGTGCCAATGATGAACGGGAAGATCACCCCGATAACCGCCAACTGCAGGTCGATGCGCGCACCCCAGATCACCCTCGACAGGATGTCCCTGCCGTAATTGTCCGTACCCAACGGATGGGCAAGGCTGGGGGCCAGCAAACTCATGCCGGTGTCCTGCGCGATGGGGTCGTAGGGCGCGACCCACGGCGCAAACAGCGCCAGGGCCAACCACGCGAACAGGATCAACAACCCCCATGCGGCGGTCAGTCGGCCATTGCGAAAACCAAAGCGCAGGCGCAAGCGCCATGGGGCGATCAGGGGGCGGCTGCTCATTGCATCTTTACCCGTGGGTCGAGGGCCACGGTTACCAGGTCGGCCAGGAAGTTGACCACCACCGTGGCACAGGCCAGCACCATCGCCACGCCCTGCACCACCATGTAGTCACGGGTGAAAATGCCGCGCACCAGCAATTGGCCGATACCTGGAATCGCGAACAGGCTTTCGATGACCACCGTGCCGCTGATCAGCCAACCGATGTTGACCGCCAGCAGGTTGACCGCCGGCACCAGGGCGTTGGGCAGTACATGCTGGCGAAACACCGCGCCTTCCGCCAGCCCACGTGCACGTGCGGCGGTGACGTGGTCCGCCTGCAACTCCATCAACATGCTCGCCCGCAGGTTGCGCACCAGCACCGCCGACAGCGCCAGAGCGATGGTCAGGCATGGCAAAAGCATGTGGTGCGCCTTATCCAGCCAGGTGCGCCCGTAACCGGATACCGGGAACAAGCCCCATTTCACGCTGAGCAGCAGGATCAGCATCAACCCCAGCCAGAACGCCGGCATGCCCAGGCCGACCGTGGTGAACACGCGGATCAGCTTGTCCGCCCAACGGCCTTGCTGGCGCGCCGCAATCGTTGCCAGTGGCACCGCTATCAACAAAGCGAGTACCACGCTGCCCAGCACCAGCACCAGCGTCGGCTCGATCCGGGTGACGATCAGTTTCAGGGCGTCGACCTTGTACAGCAGCGATTGGCCGAGGTCGCCCTTGAGCAGGTTTTTCAGGAAGTAAAAGTATTGCAGCCACAAGGGCTGGTCGAGGCCGAACTGGGCGCGGATCTTCAGCAGCGCATCCGGCGTGCTGCGCGAACCCAACAAGGCACGCGCCGGGTCGCCGGGAATCGAGCGCACCAATACGAAGGTGATCAGGCTGATGCCCAGCAGCACCGGCAGCAATTGCAGGGGCCGGGACAACACAAAACGGTAGCGCGCCAGGTTCATGCGTCAGCCTCGGTGGCGAGCGAGAAAGTCCAGCAGCACCGGGAAGTACGCCTGCGGCTCCTCGTAAAAAGGCATATGACTGCTGTTGGGGAACACATGCAACTCGGCGTGGGGGGCCGCAAGTTTCATGCGCATCGCACAGGCGGGGGTGAGTTCATCATGCTGGCCGGTGGTGATCAGGATCGGCATCTTGAACTCGGCCATTTCCTTGAGGCGGTTCCAGTCCTTGAGGTTACCGATATAGAGGAACTCGTTGGGACCTTGCATGGTTTCGTAAGGCCCCATGTTCCAGTCACCCAGGGACCGCTTGACCGGCTCTGGCCATTCGTCGAGCCGGCACACGTGGCGGTAGTTGAGCAAGGTGATGGCGGCCTGGTACTGCGGGTGGTCGAGGGTGCCCATGGCTTCGTGGCGTTGCATCATGGCCACGGTTTCGCTGCCCAGGGCGCCGCGCAGACGCTCCAGTTCCTGGGACAGGTGGGGAATGTCGCCGACGGTGTTTTCCAGGATCAGGCTTTTGAGCGCACCGGGATAATGCACGGCATATTCGATCCCCAGCCAACCGCCCCAGGAATGCCCGAGCAGATGCACGCGGCCCAGGCCCAGCGCCTGGCGCACGGTCTCGACTTCTTCGACATAACGGCGGATTTCCCACAGTGAGGCATCGGTCGGTCTGGCTGATGCGCCCGTGCCAAGCTGGTCGAATGCAACCACTCGCAGGTTATGTGCTTTGAGCCAGCCATGGGCGTCGCGCAGATAGTCACACGGCAGGCCCGGCCCGCCGTTGAGACACAGCAGCACCTCATCGCCTTCGCCAAAGCTGTAGACCACGAGGTTATGGCCGTCGACTTGCACGTTGTACTGCTGGTCGGGGGCAATTTCACGCCACATGCATACATTCCTTGTGTTGTATCGGCCTGGCGGGTAGCGGCCGTTTATCAGGTCAACACTACCGAGGATGCCGTGCGTCCATAACCTAGTATTTCTTATAGGTTTGGCCTGGCAGTCCTTCGCCGGGGCGTGGCATTCTACTTGCAGCAAGTCGAGATTCAAATGAATTCGGGAGCAGAACGGATGCTGGCCAAGCTGACCGCCTTCAATAATCGCCTCATACCGGGCAGGAGCCTGGATGAACAGATGGACAATACGTTTATCCTTGCCCAACAACTGGGCTTCGATGCCCTGGTGTATGACTACACCCCGGTGCCCATCGACCTCAACGGCGCACTGATCACGCCCTCGCTGTTGCAACTGCGCAACACACCGGCCGATTGGCACGCCTTATGGTGCAGCGAAGGGTTTTACCAGATCGACCCGGTGCAACACCTGGCGCTGAGCACAGTGTCGCCGTTTGTCTGGTCCTATGAGGCCAAGACTGAGACGGCCCTGCAAAAGATCATCGACCCCTGCCACGCCCCCGTTTCTTCTTATCTGCATGAGCGTCAGCTGACCTGCGGCGTCAGCGTGCCGATTCATCTGCCCCGGGGCGGCTTCGCCTCGCTGACCGGGTTGCGCACCGGCAAGGCGCGCACAGTATTGAAGGACGCCCAACATACGCTGGCCGATTTCAGCCTGATTACCCATGCCCTCCAGGAAGCGGCGTACCCGCTGTTCAGCAAGGAGGTGCGGGCTTATCCGCACATACGCCTGACCAAGCGCGAGCGCGAATGCCTGAAATGGGCGGCTGAAGGCCTGACCGCCGCCGAAATCGCCACGCAATTGAGCCGCTCCCTGGCGGTGGTCACCCTGCACCTGGCCTCGGCCATGCACAAACTGGGCGCCAAGAACCGTGTTCAGGCCGTGGTTCGCGCCACCCATTACCGCTTGCTGGAAGGTTGAGCTTTCGGCAAAAACCTATCTGTTTTGCTAGTTACCTAAACTTTTTGTTCAGACTATCGTAACCCTGATCCTTTTTTTCAGAGCAGGGTACGAAATGGAATTCATCGAAAAAGTTCGCGAAGGCTACGCGCCCTTTGGCGCCTATCAGACCTGGTATCGCGTCACGGGCGACCTGACCACAGGCCGCACGCCCTTGGTGATCATCCATGGCGGCCCGGGCTGCACCCACGATTACGTCGACGCCTTCAAGGACGTCGCCGCCAGCGGCCACGCGGTCATCCACTACGACCAATTGGGCAACGGCCGCTCCACGCACTTGCCGGAGAAAGACCCGTCGTTCTGGACCATCGGCCTGTTCCTCGACGAGTTGAACAACCTGCTGGACCACCTGCAAATCAGTGAGAACTACGCGATCCTCGGTCAGTCCTGGGGCGGCATGCTCGGCAGCGAACACGCGATCTTGCAACCCAAGGGCCTGCGCGCGTTTATCCCTGCCAACTCTCCCACCTGCATGCGCACCTGGGTCAGCGAAGCCAACCGCCTGCGCAAGCTGTTGCCTGAAGGCGTGCATGAAACCCTGCTCAAGCACGAGCAGGCCGGCACCTACCAAGACCCGCAATACCTGGCGGCCTCACGGATTTTCTATGACCAGCATGTGTGCCGGGTCAACCCGTGGCCCGAAGAAGTGGCGCGCACCTTCGCCCAGGTGGATGCCGACCCGACGGTGTACCACGCCATGAGCGGCCCGACCGAATTTCACGTGATTGGCAGCTTGAAGGACTGGAATGTGATCGGCCGCCTGTCAGCCATCAAGGTGCCCACCCTGGTGATTTCCGGTCGACATGACGAAGCCACACCGTTGGTGGTCAAGCCGTTCCTGGATGAGATAGCGGATGTGCGCTGGGCACTGTTTGAAGACTCCAGCCACATGCCCCATGTGGAAGAACGCCAGGCGTGCATGGGGACGGTGGTGAAGTTTCTGGATGAGGCGTGTTCGTTGCCGCACAAAGCCCTCAAGGCCGGCTGAATCCCTGTGGGAGCTGGCTTGCCTGCGATAGCGCCGGTGAAATCACCATCGCTATCGCAGGCAAGCCAGCTCCCACAGGGTACACGGGGTCGCTCGTTAAACCTCGCTGGTCTCAGGCTTGGATGTTTTCCTCAGGGCATCGGCCACCAACGGAATCTCCTTACCTTCGGCATCAAACAACTTCCCACCCCGGTAGTAATCCCCATCACGCAACGCGGCCACGTCGCGAAAGCACAAGCTGCGCTCAGTCCCCGCCACAAACACTGACTGCTGGTCCGAGTTGCCGGCGGTGAAGTGGTTGAACGCCAGGTTCAGCAATATTGCCATGATTGCCGACGAGCTGATGCCCGAGTGGAAGATGGTCGCGAACCAGCTTGGAAACTGATCGTAGAAGCTCGGCGCGGCGATGGGGATCATGCCGAAGCCGATAGAGGTGGCAACGATGATCAGGTTCATGTTGTTGCGGTAATCCACCTTGGACAGCGTGCGAATCCCACTGGCCGCCACTGTGCCGAACAACACAATCCCGGCGCCGCCCAACACGGAGGTGGGCACGGCCGCGATCACCCGCCCCATGAATGGCAGCAGGCCGAGCACCACCAGGAACACCCCGCCAGTGGCCACCACAAACCGACTCTTGACCCCTGTCACCGCCACCAGGCCGACGTTCTGGGCGAACGCGCTCTGGGTAAACGAACCGAAGATCGGCGCGAACATGCTCGACAACATGTCGGCACGCAAGCCGTTGCCCAGGCGCTTGGAGTCCACCTTGGTGTCGATGATCTCGCCCACTGCCAGGATATCCGCCGACGTTTCCACCAGCGTCACCATTACCACGATGCACATGGAAATGATCGCCGCCACATGGAAGGTGGGCATGCCGAAGTGAAAGGGTGTGGGGAAACCGAACATCGGCCCCTGCACCACACCGGAGAAGTCCGCCATGCCGAGCAGCACCGCGATCACCGTGCCGATCACCATGGCCAGCAGGATCGACAAGCGAGAGATGGTTGCGCTGCCGATCTTGCTCAGCAGCAGCACCAGCACCAGGGTCAGCGCGGCCAGGCCGATGTTGGACATGCTGCCAAAATCTGCCGCCCGGCTGTTGCCACCCATGGCCCAGCGCGCCGCTACGGGCATCAGGGTCAGGCCGATGGTGGTAATCACAATGCCCGTCACCAGCGGTGGAAAAAACTTGGTGATCCTTGAGAACACCGGGGTAATCAATAAACCGATAAAGGACGCGGCCATCACCGCGCCGAGAATCGCTGGCACACCACCAGCACCGTCGCTGCCGACAATCGCCACCATGGTCGCCACACCCGCGAACGACACGCCCTGCACCAGCGGCAACTGACAGCCGAAGAACGGCAGGCCCAGGGTTTGCAACAGCGTGGCCAGGCCACCGGCAAACAGCGACGCAGCAATCAGCAAGCCGATATCCGCCGGCGACAACCCGGCGGCCTGGCCGACGATCAACGGCACGGCGACGATGCCGCCATACATGGTGAGCACATGCTGCAGGCCGTAAGCCATGTTGGCGGCGACGCCCAGATTTTCATCTTCGGGCCGCTGCGGTGACGCCTTCGGGATAGTCATGGTGAGGGGTTCTCTGTTTTTGTTGTGCGCTCACTGTATGCAATGTCCAGACTGTATGTCCATAGAGTTGTATACAATCAATCGAACAAGATACCCTCCAACGGCGTTACAAAAACAATCCGGCCGTCACGAGCCAGAACGCCAAAGGACAAAAATAATGAAAAAGGCACTACAGGGCGCCACCGTCGCATTGACCCTTCTCGGCGGCGGGGAGGCTGTTGCGGTGGAGTGGATGAACAACAGCGTCGGGTTTCGCTACGGGCAGCACTTCACCAACCCGCACAACCCCGACGACTTCAGCAAGCGCATCTACAGTTTTACCCACGCCAGCGGCTACCGTTACGGCAGCAATTTCCTCAACCTCGACGTATTCCTGTCCGACAGCAGCGACCCGCGCAAGGGCACCGACCACGGTGGCAGCGAGGTGTACGCCGTGTACCGGCATCAGCTATATGCCTCACGCGTGTTCGACTTGCCGCCGGGCACGGGGCTGATCAAGGATTACGCGCTGACCCTGGGCTTCGACGCCAACCGTAACAACAACTTCGCCTCCGCCAAGAAGCGCGCCCTGGTGATTGGCCCCACGTTGAAGTTCAACACTGTCGGCGTGCTGGACCTGAGCCTGATGTACTACAAGGAAAAGAACCACACCGGCATTCCCGGCGCGCAAGAGTCGAACCACACCTTCGACGCTACCTACATGCTCAACCTGAGCTGGATGCGACCGTTCGAGGTGGGCAACCATGCGGCGAAATTCCAGGGATTTATCAATTACGTCGGGGAGAAAGGCGAGGATTACCATGGCCGCGATACGGCAGCGGAGGCCTTGATGCGTACAGCGCTGATGGTGGCGGTGCGACCGGGTAAAAGCGTCAAGCCGAACCTGTACCTGGGGGTGGGGTATGAGTACTGGCATAACAAGTTCGGGGTGGACGGCGGCCGTGGTAGCCGCACCTCGACGCCTACGCTGAACATGGAAGTAACGTTCTGACTGAAGAACCTCACTTCAAATGTGGGAGCTGGCTTGCCTGCGATAGCGGCCTGTCTGTTGGCCCATCTGGCGCTGATACACCGCTATCGCAGGCAAGCCAGCTCCTACATTTTGATCGTATTGTCAGCTCAGGCGTTGGCCAGTTCGGAAGAGTTGCCCTTCGGCCGTGCCAGCCAATACCCCAACACCGCCAGCGGCGCGGTCGCCAGCATCACAATCACCGTAATCAACAGCGGCTGCTCGATCATCGACGACACCAACAGGCTGGCCAGGAAGCACAAGCCCAATTGCAGGGTATTTTGCAGGGCCGCCGCCTTGCCGGAATTTTCCGCAAAGGGCATCAGCGCATTCGCCACCACAATCGGGTAGCTGGCGCCGTTGCACAGCGCCATCAGGCAGAACGGGATCAACAAGGTGGTCAGGGTCGGCACACTCAAGGTAGCCACCAGGTACAACGCCACCATGCTCAAGCAATAGGCGACCAGCAACCACGGCAGCAGGGTTTTACCCGGCAGGCGCTGCAAGGCACTGCGGCAACTGTAGCCGCCAACGAGAAACGCCAGGGTCGGCAGTACGTAGCTGAGGCCAATGTCATTCGGGCTGTAGCCCATGCCACCGAGGATGAACGGCGAGGCGGTCAGCCAAGCGAAGAAGCTGGCCGAACAGGCGGCGAAGATCATCACATTGCCGGTAAACACCCGCGAGGTGAGCAATTGCCCATACCCCAGGCGCACCGGGCTGCCCTTGTGCTCCGAACGCTTGGGCACATTGCGCAGAAACAAGGTCGGCACCAGCAGCAACAACGACACCACCAGCAACACGCCGAAGATTGCCTGCCAGCCAAAGTGATTCAGCACCATGGCGCCCAACAGCGGAGCCAGGGCCGGCGATAGCGACATCAACGGCATGATGCTGGCGAAGACGCGGTGGGCCTTGTCGGCCGGGTAGCGGTCGATCACCAAGGCCTGCCAGCTGACGGCGGCGGCACACACCCCAATCGCCTGCATAAAGCGCAGGGCCAGCAGTTGCGGCGCTGTCTCGCCCCAGAACATGCCCAGGCAACCGAGCACAAACAGGCTCAGGCCGGCGAGCAGGATGGGCTTGCGCCCCAGGCGGTCCGAGAGCGGCCCCCACAGCAACTGCCCCACCGCAAACCCGGCAAGGAAAATACTCAAGCTGGCGCCCACCGCGCCAGCACCAATGTTCAACTGCTCGCCCATGGCGCCAAACGCCGGCAAGTACATGTCCATGGCGAGATAACCGAGCATGCTCAGCCCCGCCAGATACCAGGTAAAACCAAAAGAATTTTTCATCGAAGCCTTGTAGATACTGCCATCAAACTATTTGCTGACTGGCGCCCATTATGAAGCTGATAATATCTGTGTGAAGCGATAATAATTGGACATTCTCATCAATAATTTTGAAGGCAGCACCTATGTGGTCGGAATATTCCCTGGATGTGGTCGACGCCGTCGCCCGTCACGGCAGCTTCAGCGCCGCCGCCCAGGAACTGCACCGCGTACCGTCGGCCATCAGCTACACCGTGCGTCAGCTCGAAGAATGGTTGGCCGTGCCGCTGTTTGTGCGTCGGCATCGCGACGTGGAACTGACCCCTGCCGGCCGCCTGTTTATCGACGAAGCCCGCGGCGTGATGAAAAAAATGCTCGGCACACGGCGCCTGTGCCAACAGGTGGCCAATGGTTGGAGCGGCCAGTTGAAGGTGGCCGTGGACTCCATCGTCAAACCCCAGCGCTGCCGGCAGTTGGTGCTCGACTTCTATCGGCAGTTTCCCGAAGTGGAATTGCTGCTCGAATACGAGGTGTACAACGGCGTGTGGGATGCGTTGGCCGATGAACGCACCGACATCGTGATCGGCGCCACCAGCGCGGTGCCGGTGGCCAGCCACTTCAGCTTCCGCGACATGGGCCTGTTGAACTGGCTGTGCGTGGTCAGCGCCCGGCACCCGCTGGCGGCGGTGGAAGGTTTGCTCAGTGATGACCAACTGCGCCCCTTTGCCTCGCTGTGCATGACCGACACCTCCCGCAACCTGCCCAAGCGCGACACCTGGACCCTGGATAACCAGCGCCGCCTGGTGGTGCCCAACTGGGCGTCGGCCCTGGATTGCCTGCGCGATGGCCTGTGTGTAGGGATGGCGCCGGCCCATCAGGTGTTGCCATGGATCGAGCGCGGGGAATTGGTGGCGCTGCAATTGAGCCGGCCATTTCCGGCCAGCCCGTCGTGTGTGGCGTGGGCGCAGAACAAACTGTCGCCGGCCATGGCGTGGTTGTTGGAGTACTTGGGCGATACGGAGACCATGAACCAGGAATGGCTGAATGGTGGTGATCTCTAAAGGCATACAGGCTCCCAAATTTTCTGATCGTATTTCAATCCAGTAGGCGGGTGATGGCCCGTACGATCATCTCCACTTCCTTGCGCTCCAGCGTCAGCGGCGGCAACAGGCGAATGACCTTGCCCCGCGTGACGTTGATCAACAGCCCATGCTCCTGCGCTGCCCGTTGGGCCAGGTCGCGGTAAGGGCTGGCCAGTTCAATGCCGATCATCAAGCCCTTGCCACGAATCGCCCGCACCTGCGGATGTTCCTCCAACTCCATCCGCAACCGCGCCAGTAAGTGTTCTCCCTGGCACGCAGCGTTCTCGAGCAAGCCTTGCTCCTGGATAATCTCCAGCACCGTACACCCGACGCGACACGCCAGCGGGTTGCCGCCAAAGGTGCTGCCATGGCTGCCTGGGGTGAACAGCTCAGCGACGGCAGCGCGGGCCAGGCAGGCGCCGATGGGCACGCCATTGCCCAGGCCTTTGGCCAGGGTCATCACGTCCGGCACGATGCCTTCGTGCTGGAAGGCAAACCAGGTGCCGGTGCGCCCGATGCCGGTCTGGATTTCGTCGAGCATCATCAGCCAGCCGTGGCGCGTGCAGTGATCGCGCATGGCTTTCAGGTAGCCTGGTGGCGCCACCAACACACCACTTTCACCTTGGATTGGTTCAAGCAGTACCGCCGCGATGCGTGTACCGAACTGCGCGGTGACCGCCTCCAGAGCCGCCATGTCGCCAAACCCAATCTTGATGAAATCGCCGGGCAGACGCTGGAACCCCAGGCGCACCGAAGGCCCGTCGCTGGCGGCCATGGTGCCCAGCGTGCGGCCGTGAAAGGCGTTCTCCATCACGACCACCAACGGCTGTTCGATGCCTTTTTTCCAGCCATGCAAACGCGCCAACTTCAGCGCTGTCTCGTTGGCCTCGGCGCCGGAATTGTTGAAGAACGCGCGGTCCAGCCCGGACAGTTGGGCCAGGCGCCGGGCCAATTGTTGTTGCCAGTCGATGCTGTAGAGGTTGGAGGTGTGCAGCAGCAAGCCGGCCTGTTCGCTGATGGCGGCCACTAACCTGGGGTGGGAATGGCCAACATTGGTCACCGCCACTCCGGCCACGGCGTCCAGGTATTCGCGGCCCTGTTGGTCCCACAGGCGCGTGCCCAGCCCGCGGGTGAAGCTCAGGGCCAGGGGTTGATAAGTGCTCATCAGGCAGGCGGCGGTCATGGTCGCGGCTCCAGTGCATCGTTGGGGTGGATCAAGTATGGTTAACCACCCTCGCTGGATAAACGCAGAATTACTGCAATAACTTTAAACCAGGGCTTGATAATGGATCTGTTCCAGGCAATGTCGGTGTACGTGAAAGTCGTCGAGACCGGCAGCATGACCGCCGCCGCGCAGGAATGCGGGATTTCTACCACCATGGTGGGCAACCATCTGCGAGCGCTGGAACAACGGCTTGGCGTCAGCTTGCTCAAACGCACCACGCGCAAACAAAACCTCACCGAATTTGGCGGGCAGTATTATCAGCGCTGCCTGGAAGTGCTGGGGCTGGTGGCCGACTCCGAGCTACTGGCCGAGCAGGTCCACAGCGAAACCCCCAAAGGCAGCCTGCGCATCACCGCGCCCCCGGTGTTCGGCACCGAACGCCTAGTGCCGGCCTTGAGTGAGTTTTCCCAGCGCTACCCACTTATCGACCTGTACGTGGTGATGAGCAATGAGCGCATGGACCTGGTCGACAGCGGTTTTGACGTGGCGATCCGTCTCGGCGAACTGGAAAGCTCCAGCCTGATCGCCCGGCCTCTGCAGGCCTATACCCTCACCCTTTGCGCCTCCCCTGCCTACCTGGCGCGACGCGGCACACCGCAAACCCCGGATGACCTGCAGCAGCATGACTGCCTGGCATTCGCCTACCCCGCGAACGACAACTGGCGCGATACCGATAAACTCTGGCGCATGACCGGCGATGAAGGTGAAGTGGAGGTGCCGGTGTCTGGCTCATTGACCATCAACAGCTCCCAAGGCTTGCGCCAGGCCGCCATCAACGGCATGGGCATCAGCATGTTGGCCGATGCCCTGGTGCAACCAGACCTGGAGAGCGGCAAGCTGGTGGCCTTGCTGACCACCTATAAACTGCCCAGCCGCCCCATGCACCTGATGTATCGCCAGGACCGCTATCGCCTGCCCAAGCTGCGGGCGTTCGTCGACTTTGTGATGGAGAAATGGACGCGCTAGAACGCCACGCCCAACTCACGCAAACGCGCGGCGGTGCGCTCGGCCGATACGTGGTGAATGCCCTGCCAGCCCACCGCGATGGCGGCCTCGATATTGCCGGCGACGTCGTCGATAAACACCACTTCACTGGCCTGTATGTCTGGCAAGTGTTCACGCACCTGAATGAGGCTGGCGTGGTAGATCGCCGGGTCAGGCTTGATCAACTTCACCTCGCCAGACACCAGAATATTGCGAAAACGCTTCAGAAATGGATAGTTGGCCCGGGCGTAAGGGAAGGTTTCAGATGACCAGTTGGTGAGCCCGAACAGCGGCATCTCAACCTGATGCAACGCTTCGAGAATCGCCACGCCCTCGGGTAATTCAGCCCGCAGCATTTCGGGCCAGCGCTCGTAATAAGCCTGGATCAGGGTCTTGTGTTCGGGGTATTGGGCAACCAGGGTGCGGGTGGCTTCGGCCAGGGAGCGACCGGCATCTTGCTCGGTGTTCCAGTCCTGGGTACAGATGGTGTCGAGGAACCACTGGCGCTCAACGTCGTCGGCAATCAGCTTGCGGTACAGGTGTTGCGGGCTCCAGTCGAACAGGACACCGCCGAAATCAAAAACTACTGCACGAATCGTCATCAGATCCTCCGTTAGCGTGGCTTGATAGCTGCTGGAGTCTGACAGATCTGAAAGAAGGAGGCGCCCGCCGAGGTGTAAGAAGTGTCTGAAAAGACAGGTGGGAGGAGGCATGGCCTCATTGAGCGAACGCAATGCTCTAAACAACGAAGATCAAATGTGGGAGCTGGCTTGCCTGCGAAAGCGGTCGTACAGCCTCAGATGCTGCGACTGACACACCGCCTTCGCGGGCAAGCCCGCTCCCACAGGGGATTTGCGTTAACTGACTGGCATCAGGGCAAGCCAGTTCCCACCTTATTGACCGCGTTTTAAGCTTGAATCAGGCCGTTGATTTTGACGGTCGGGTTCACATCCGCGTCGTAATCCACGCCGTCGACCTCAAAGCCAAACAAGCGCAGGAACTCGGCCTTGTAACCGGCAAAATCGCTGATCTCGTTGACGTTGTCGTCGGTCACCTGGTTCCACAGCGCGGCCACGGCGTCCTGGACCTTCGGCTCCAGCTCGGCCAGGTCGGCACGCAGGCGGCCATCGGCGTCGAGTTTCGGCTCGCTGCCGTACAGGCTGTCCTTGAACAGGCCGTAGACCTGCTCGATGCAGCCTTCATGGGTGCCCTGCTCTTTCATCACCTTGAACAGCAGCGACAGGTACAGCGGCATGATCGGGATCGCCGAGCTGGCCTGGGTGACCACGGCCTTGAGCACCGACACACGGGCGTCGCCCTTGAGCGCAGCGAGGTTTTCGCGCAGGGTCAAAACTTTCTTGTCCAGGTCTTTCTTGGCTTCGCCGATGGAGCCGTTCCAGTAGATGTCCTGGGTCAGCTTCTCACCGAGGTACGTGAACGCGGTGGTCTTGGCGCCTTCGGCCAATACATCGGCGTCACGCAGGGCGTCGATCCACAGCTGCCAGTCTTCGCCGCCCATGACCTTCACGGTACCGTCGATTTCTTCCTGGGTCGCAGGCTCAAGCGTGGTGTCGACTACCACGCCCTTGTCGGTGTTGATCCCGCGCAGGGTCACGGCCTTGCCGATTGGCTTGAGAGTGGAGTTGTGCACCACGCCTTGCGGGTCGGTACGGCGTGGGGCGGCCAGGCTGTAGACCACCAGATCGATCTTGCCCAGGTCTTTCTTGATGGTCTCGATGGTCAGGCGCTTGATCTCGTCGGAGAACGCGTCGCCGTTGATGCTCTTGGCGTACAGGCCTTTTTCCACGGCAAACTTCTCGAACGCCGCGCTGTTGTACCAGCCGGCGGAGCTCAGTTTGCCTTCTTCGCCTTCTTTCTCAAAAAACACGCCCAAGGTGTCGGCGCCGCAGCCAAACGCAGCACTGATGCGCGCGGCCAGGCCGTAGCCGGTGGAGGCACCGAGGACCAGGACCTTTTTAGGGCCGCCCTCGATGACGCCGTTTTTGGTTACGTAGTCGATCTGCTCTTTGACGTTCGCTTCACAGCCAACAGGGTGAGCGGTCACACAGATAAAGCCACGAACCCGCGGTTTGATGATCATAAAAATGTCTGCCTCTTCCAAGGTGCCGAAGGCCAATAGTGGCCATTCAACTTCAATCGTACCGGTCTATGACGCCTGAAAAACCGAAGCGTCACGATAGTCGCAAATCTTCTGTTCTCAAAATTCAATCCACAAAACGTCGGAGCCTGCACGGCAACGGTTACAAATTGTGCAGCAGCTTCACAATTTCACCCTATTTAAAAACGCCTGCCGGCGGCAGAAACCCCTATGATGACGATATTGTTTCAATATGTTTCGGCTTTGGAGCCTCGTTTCATGAGCAAAAATGCTGTCGGCAAGAAGCTGGTGTCCCTGGCGTGGGTACTCGGCGTTCTGCTGTTGATCTATTGTTTCCCGCGCAGTTGCCTGGTGTTTCTGCTGTTGGTGGTGTGCTGCGGCGTTTATGACTTCCTGCGTAACGGCCTATACGACCGCGACACCATCAAAAAGTATTTTATCGGCAACGGTCGTAATACCTGGGTGCTGGCACCGTTCAACACCCTGCTCGACCTGCTCAGCAGCCGCAACCGGCATGTCTACACCATGAACGACCTGCCACCGGCCTGGCGCGAAGACCTGCAACAGGTGATCGACGACGCCATGGCCCGCAAGGATGAAATCATCAGCTATCTGGACGAGCGCATGGCCGAGAAGAAACGCGGCATGTTGTTCTTCCAGTGGTACGGTCGCCCGATCGAAACCACCCTGGATATCCCGCAACTGCGCAAAAAACTGCCATTTGTGAAAACCATCGGTGTCTCGGTGTTCAACGAAAACCGCTCGACGTCCTTCCACTTCGGCCCCCTGCGCATGATGTTCCGTGTGCTCTACAACATGGCGCCGGCACCGCACCATGAAGGTGTGTACATCCAGGTGGGCAAGCACAAGCACTACTGGCACGACGACCCGCTGTTTATCTTCGATGACACGCTGATGCATGCGTCCTTCAACAAAAACGACGCCAAGCGCTACTGCCTGTTCATCGACATCGTGCGCCCGACCTTGCTGCCCTCGGTGCTCAACGCCGTGATCGCAGGGTTTGCCGGCCTGGTCTTTACCCTGCGTCGGGTTTTCTACAAAAACTGGAAGCTGATTCAGTAAGTTCTGCGGCATGATGGTGTTGGACGGCATTTGCGCTGGGCCTTGCGCCTGAGGTAAATAACCGTCTCGTGCGACCTTAATTGGCGCTCACCATTCTCAAGCCATCGCCCCCAAACGGGCGCGGTGGCTGTGCTTTCAAGGAATCAGAATGCCCCAACGTCAAGTCATCAACGCCTCCGTCAGCCCCAAGGGCAGCCTCGAAACCCTGTCCCAGCGTGAAGTGCAGCAACTGAGCGAAGCCGGTACCGGCAGCATCTACACCCTGTTCCGCCAATGTGCCCTGGCGATTCTCAACACCGGCGCGCATATCGACAACGCCAAGACCATCCTCGACGCCTACAAAGACTTTGAAGTGCGGATTCACCAGCAGGACCGCGGCGTACGCCTGGAACTGCTCAATGCCCCGGCCGATGCCTTCGTCGATGGCGAAATGATTGCCAGCACCCGCGAAATGCTGTTCAGCGCCCTTCGCGACATCGTCTACACCGAGAACGAGCTGGATAGCCAGCGTATCGACCTGAGCAACTCCCAAGGCATCACCGATTACGTGTTCCACCTGCTGCGCAACGCCCGTACGCTGCGCCCGGGTGTGGAGCCGAAGATCGTGGTGTGCTGGGGCGGCCATTCGATCAACACCGAAGAATACAAATACACCAAGAAAGTCGGGCACGAACTGGGCCTGCGCAGCCTCGACGTGTGCACCGGTTGCGGCCCCGGCGTAATGAAAGGCCCGATGAAGGGCGCAACCATTTCCCACGCCAAGCAGCGCATCACCAATGGCCGTTACCTGGGCTTGACCGAACCAGGCATCATCGCTGCCGAAGCGCCGAACCCCATCGTTAACGAGCTGGTGATTTTGCCGGACATCGAAAAGCGCCTGGAAGCCTTCGTGCGTGTGGGCCACGGCATCATCATCTTCCCCGGCGGCGCCGGCACTGCAGAGGAATTCCTGTACCTGCTCGGCATCCTCATGCACCCGGACAACCGCGACCTACCGTTCCCGGTGGTGCTCACCGGGCCGAAACATGCCGCGCCTTACCTGGAACAATTGCACGCGTTCGTCGGCGCCACCCTGGGCGAAGCGGCGCAGAAGCATTACCAGATCATCATCGACGACCCGGCTGAAGTGGCCCGCCAGATGACCACCGGCCTCAAGGCGGTGAAGCAATTCCGCCGCGAGCGTAACGACGCGTTCCACTTCAACTGGCTGCTGAAGATCGACGAAGGCTTCCAGCGCCCGTTCGACCCCACCCACGAAAACATGGCCAGCCTGCAACTCAACCACGCGCTGCCGGCCCATGAACTGGCGGCCAACCTGCGCCGGGCGTTCTCGGGGATCGTGGCGGGTAACGTCAAAGACAAGGGTATTCGCCTGATCGAAGAAAACGGCCCGTATGAGATTCACGGCGACCCGGCCATCATGAAACCGCTGGATGAGCTGCTGAAGGCCTTCGTGGCCCAGCACCGCATGAAGTTGCCAGGCGGCGCGGCCTATGTGCCGTGCTATCGCGTGGTGCAATAAGGCCGCGGCGGTCAGTCATAGTTTGTATCCGTTTGGGGCATGGCCCGGCGTGTGAGGCTCGAGAGTTCGGACTAGGGTTTTACTATTCCCAACTCACCTACCTCAACGAGCGACCTATGGACCAACGGATATTGTCCTCTGTCATTCCTTACCCTATGGTAAGGAATATCACGATGGAGATCTTCACTATGGCCACCGCCACACTCACTTCAAAAGGGCAAATCACCATCCCTGTCCAGGTCAGGACGGCCCTGGGCCTGGAAACAGGCGACCGGGTGGAATTCGTCGAAATGGAAGACGGCAAGTTTTCCATGATTGCCGCCAGCAAAACCGTCAAGGACCTCAAGGGTTTGATCCGCAAGCCTGCCCATGCCGTGTCTATCGAAGACATGAACCGCGCCATCGCGGCCCAGGGAGCAAGCGCTGGATGATCGGCCTGGATACCAACGTATTGGTGCGTTATGTAACCCAGGATGACCCGGTCCAATCCGCAAAGGCGTCCCAACTCATCGAATCACTTACCGCCGCCTCGCCAGGCTTTGTCAGCCTGGTGACGCTTACGGAGCTGGTGTGGGTGCTGCAGTCCTGCTACCAGTCGGCCAAAAGCGAGGTGGTGATGGTGTTGGAAACCTTATTGCACACGCGGGAACTGACCGTCGAGCACGCCGATATCATCTGGCAGGCATTGCGCAAGTTCACCGCAGGCAAAGCCGACTTTGCCGACTGCCTGGTTGAACGCTGCGGCCATGCGGCGGGCTGCGAGTACACCGCCACCTTTGATCTGAACGCGGCCAAGGCAGCGGGGATGAAACGGCTCGGCTAGCCCGTATTTTTTGTAGGAGCAAGCTTGCTCCTACAGAAGAGAGAGGAGGTTTGGTCAGCGTATCCAGCCACCGACCTGCCAATGGTAGCCATCACTACGCTGCACCCAGTGCGGATGCACGTAGCGATAGCCCTGGCGCACCGGCTCCCAATGGCCATGCACTGCCACATAACGCCCGCCTTCCCAACGCCAGTAACCGCGTGACCAGATATAACCTTCGCGCACCGCAGGCTCTACTTCGATCACCTGCACCGGCGGCGGTTGCGGCGCCACCACATCAACGTACTCGTGTTGTACCGGCCTGCGCTCATGCACAACACGCTCTTGCACACACCCGGAAGCGGCGACCACCATGGCGGCCAATGCTGCATAACGTAGCAACATACAAAACCCTCGGGCGCGAACGCCCCCCACCTGCATCAGAAAGAAATCCTTCCTTTGTTGCAGCCGGGCCCTGCTTGGGCCTGGGTTATTTCTAACAGGATATGTCTGTCAAATTGCTGAACTGTTCTCGTAGCCACAAAAAAGCCCGCTGACCGTCACCGGTTCAGCGGGCTTTTTCGTGGGTGTGGCTTACAGCGCCAGGTCAGAAACCGGCTTGCTTGGCTCAGCCGCAGGCTTGGCAGCCTCGGTGGCCTGTGGAGCAGCCAGCTGCGGGATCGCAGGTGGCGGGGTCAGTTGCAGGATACCGGCGGTGTAGGCCCATTCCTTGGCAACCGCTTCAGGGCTGTCGTTCAGCTTGGTGCCGTAGCTTGGCACGATCTGGTGCAGCTTTTCCTGCCAGGCCGGGCTGGCTACTTTGTCCTTGAACACCTTTTGCAGCACGGTCAGCATGATCGGAGCCGCGGTGGACGCGCCTGGCGATGCACCCAACAGGCCGGCAATGGTGTTGTCGGCAGAGCTGACCACTTCGGTACCGAGCTTCAGCACACCGCCTTGCTCTTCGTCACGCTTGATGATCTGCACGCGCTGGCCGGCTTGCCACAGGCGCCAGTCCGATTGCTTGGCGTTCGGGAAGTACTCTTGCAGCGCCTTGAAGCGGTCGTCATCGGACAGCATCAGTTGGCCGGCGAGGTACTCGACCAGTGGGTATTCACGAATACCGACTTTGGTCATGGGCCAGATGTTGTGGGTGGTGGTGCTGGTCAGCAGGTCCAGGTACGAGCCTTCCTTCAGGAACTTGGTCGAGAAGGTTGCGAATGGGCCAAACAGAATCACGCGCTTGCCATCCAGCACGCGGGTGTCCAGGTGCGGAACCGACATCGGAGGCGAACCTACCGAAGCCTTACCGTAGGCCTTGGCCAGGTGCTGCTCGGCGATGGTCGGGTTCTCAGTCACCAGGAACGAACCACCAACTGGGAAGCCTGCGTATTCCTTGCCCTCAGGAATGCCCGACTTCTGCAGCAAGTGCAGGGCACCGCCGCCCGCGCCAATGAACACGAACTTGGCGTCGGTTTCAGTCTTGGTGCCGTCTTTGAGGTTTTTGTAGCTCACGCGCCACGAACCGTCGGCGTTCTTGGTGATGTCCTGCACTTCGCTCGACAGCTTCAAGTCAAACTTCGGCGTAGTTTGCAGGTGAGCGACGAACTGGCGGGTGATCTCGCCGAAGTTTACGTCGGTACCGATCGGGCTCCAGGTGGCCGCGATTTTCTGGTTGGGGTCACGCCCTTCCATCATCAACGGAACCCACTTGGCGATTTGCGCCGGGTCTTCGGAGTACTGCATGCCAGCGAACAGAGGGCTGGCTTTCAGGGCTTCGTAGCGCTTTTTCAGGAACTTGATGTTGTCATCGCCCCACACAAAGCTCATGTGCGGAGTGGAGTTGATGAACGAACGCGGGTTCTTCAACACGCCCTGCTGAACCTGCCAGGACCAGAACTGACGGGAGATCTGGAACGCTTCGTTGATCTCGACCGCTTTCGGGATCTCAACGTTGCCGTTCTTGTCTTCCGGAGTGTAGTTCAGCTCAGCCAGGGCCGAGTGACCGGTACCGGCGTTGTTCCAGCCGTTGGAGCTTTCTTCGGCCACGCCATCGAGGCGCTCGACCATCTCCATCGACCAATCCGGTTCCAGCTCATTGAGCCAGACACCCAGGGTTGCACTCATGATGCCGCCGCCGATCAGCAGCACATCGACTTTCTTCGCCTCTTCCGCGTGAACGGACGTGATCCCCATCGACAAAGCCAGCCCCAGCAGGGCAGTGTTTACTTTTTTAAACATCAGTAGCACCTATGATAAAACGCCATCCGCCCTACCGCCCCTGATCATGAGTAACCCTCGTTCACGCTACGTCAGGCAACGTACCGCGGGGTCTGCACAGTCACATAAAGGCTGCAGGGTGGGCACACAAGGCCGATGGATCGACCTCACTGTTATGTCCCTTCTGCGCTGACTTCTTATCATTATTGGCTTCAGCTACCTGGGCGACAGCCAACCGCTGGGACGTATACGGGTGTACGCACCAGGGAAAGACTAGCCCAAGACGGCGCGCAGAATATCACGCTAAACAGCGTTTATGCGCCGTTTGGCCAATTGACAGGCCTAAATCGCGGCTTTTAATGCGCCCCTGTCAAGCCTGGCAGCCGCGACCTGCGGTCACAGGCGTGGAACTCTGCCGAAAATGGCGGTTCTAGACACCTTCGTCGCGGCTTGCGTAGCATCGGCGACTGTCCTTCGTGCACACCTTTCACACAGAGTTACCCATGACTATCCAGCAAACACCCGGGCAGGTACTGCCCGCGCGCAGCGCCGCCAAAATGGAAGCGGCCATGGCCGTGGGCGCCTTCGCGATCGGCACCGGCGAATTCGCCATCATGGGCCTGATGCCCGACATCGCCCAGAACCTGGGCCTGAGCGAACCGCAAGTCGGCCACGCCATCAGCGCCTACGCCCTCGGCGTAATGGTCGGCGCCCCACTGCTGGCCATCCTCGGCGCCAAGCTGCTGCGCAAACACATGCTGCTGTTGCTGATGGGCCTGTACGCCCTGGGCAACTTCGCCACCGCGTTCACCCCCACCTTCGGCTCGCTGGTGGCCTTCCGCTTTATCAGCGGCCTGCCCCACGGCGCCTACTTCGGCATCGCCGCCGTGGTTGCCTCCAGCATGGTGCCCACCGACAAACGCGCCGGCGCCGTAGCCCGCGTGATGATGGGCCTGACCCTGGCCATGCTGCTCGGCAACCCCATCGCCACCTTCCTCGGCCAACACCTGGGCTGGCGCTCGGCGTTCGCCCTGGTCAGCGTGATCGCCCTGCTCACCATCGCCCTGGTCTGGCAATTCGTGCCCCACCGCCACGACGAACAACGCAGCGACCCACGCAAAGAACTGCGCGCCTTCACCAAACCCCAGGTGTGGATGGCCCTGTCCATCGGCGCGATTGGCTTTGCCGGGATGTTCTGCGTATTCAGCTATCTGGCGCCGACCATGCTCGAAGTGACCAAGGTCTCGCCTCAGTGGATCCCCTTCGGCCTCGCCGCGTTTGGCGTCGGCGGCATCATCGGCAACATTGCCGGCGGCAAGCTGTTTGATCGCCTGCAGTTTCGGGCGGTGGGCTTGATATTGGTGTGGTCGATGGGCGTGTTGCTGTTCTTCCCCTTCGCCGCCTCGTCGCTGTGGGGCGTGCTGCTGAGCATGGGGTTGGTGGGCACCATGGTCGCATTGGCGGCGCCGTTGCAGATTCGCTTGATGGACATCGCCCACGAAGCGCCGAGCCTGGCGGCAGCGTCCAACCATGCGGCGTTTAACCTGGCGAATGCGCTGGGACCGTGGTTTGGGGGGATGGCGATTACGGCAGGGTTGGGTTGGACCAGTACCGGCTACATCGGTGCAGCTACAGCGCTGGTGGGCCTGGGCCTTTACCTGATTGCGCGCCGGATGAAAGGCGGTCAATAACGGCTCACCTAATAGCGATCAGCTAAGCGAACACACTACTCAAAACAACGAATATCCAATGTGTGGAGCTTGCCTACGAAAGCAGTGGGTCAGTTATAGATTCAGTGACTGACATGCCGCCTTCGCGAGCAAGCCCGCTCCCACAGGGATCTGGGCCGGGCGCTGATTTTGTGGGCGATACATGACTAATGTGGGAGCTGGCTTGCCTGCGATAGCGGTGTATCAGTGACAGATGAGTTAACTGACCCACCGCCATCGCAGCATAAATATCTACACAACTTCGGCGCGACGCTGCACCTGTGGCGAGGGAGCTTGCTCCCGTGAAGCCCTGACAGCCGACGCGTATATCCCTGACTCCCACGCTCCAACTGTGGGAGCGGGCTTGCTCGCGAAGACGGCCCGACAGCCGACGAAAATGTGGGATCAGACCGCGTACCTACCCGTCATTCAAGCAACGGCAACTTAGGACTCCGCCCCAACGGCTGATCACTTTGCAAAGCGGCAAAGCAAGCAAAACGCTCTTGCCCCACCACCCCATCAATCATCATGCAACAACCCCGAACCATACTCCCCATAACTACTCCCCAACCCACTGCCACCAAAATTCATCTTGGCGGCTTTGCTGGGGCTGTGGTCCCCAAATGCCTGGCATCCACCTGAAAAGCACGGGTCACTGTTCACGCTCGGTGAAGACGAACAAGCACTCACCAGCACAGCGCCGGCGATCATCACAACTTTGACGAGGTTTGAGATCATGGTTTCAGTTCCCTATGGGCTGGAGGCGCTGGGGTCCTCTCTCGCAGGGAATCGTAGACCTCAACGGCGCAGGGAATTATGAAACTTTGCTGGGTGACAGCATGAGTTCAGGTTGCCGCCTTAGGGCAAGGCGGCAGGGTTGGTTGTCAGGCTTTGACTGAGGCGGTTACAGGCGCAACCTGCTCCTGGGCTCGGTCAACCAGCAGCGAGCTCAACTCGATTAACTGCTGAATGCCTAGGGCGATGGCGCGCTGGGAGTCGTCGAGATCGAACGCCAAGGTGGCGGCCATTTCGTTGGCGGATCCTAGGTTTTCGGCGGCGTTGGACAGAAGGTTTTCGGGGTCGAGGGTTGGGTTGACGAGGAATAGATTGTCGATTGGGCGTTCGACGGCGGCATCGACGGATGATGCGCTTTGATCAATTGAAGAACTGCGTGTGTTGTTGTGCATGGGCGAAGCTCCAAATATGTACGGGAGTTAAAAACGCCTTGCAATACCGATTTCCTCCTCCGCCCGCTGAATTTGCGGCGGCTTGAGGAGGTTAGCCATGGGCGGTCTCAGGGGCAAACCGAGAAAAGCGTAAGAAATCGCCCAGGATTTTCTTGATCTGCACCCGGTACTTTTGGCCAGAAAGCCACTACATTGCCATTATCAATACTGATAATTCGCCGAAAACGACGACAAGGACAGCAATGAGCTATATCACCCGCATTTGCCAAAATAACTCTAATTGGCAGTACCCCACCAGAAGCGCAACCGAAGCATCGAATACATTTTTCTCACAGCATGGTTACGGCCATGAGGAATGGCTTTTTCGATTCGAATGGCAAATTGGCGGCTGGCAATATAGCTTTCTTCAAGGAGTAAACAAGGGCCGGGAGTCACGACTCTTACGTGGGGAACGTGCAGGTGACGTAGTGCTCTACACCCTTACGCCTGCTGGGCGTCGTTATGTGGCTCGTATTCGCCATATCGAGTTCTTAGATGACACTCAAGGCACCGCGGCTTTAAATCACTACAAGCGCCTCGGCTGGTATGACCGCATGCTGGAGGAAATAGACACTGTACGTGGTGAGAGAACTGGTTTGGGGAACGGTGAATGGGCTCCTTACGTGTTGAACGTTCGTTTTCGCCCAGAAGATATTGAGTGGTATCCACCAAACACATTTGCCGAAGCTGCGGACCCGGTGCTGCACTACAACCGCTATCAGTTGATCGAACTTAATAACGAAGCAGTATTACCAGCGACGATTAATACGCGCCGCCCAGTTCGGAAAGGGCAGAATCTTCCGCCCATCCACGACAGTTATTTCAGGAGCGGCGCCTCGGGTCGGGAGTGCTCGCCAGAGCACGGTATAATGCAGGCGGCCTTGCATGAGGAACTGAAGGTTGAATACCCCGACGCGAACATCATCTTCGAAGATAATTTTGTAGACGTCACCGTCACGACGCAAACGGAGACCATCCTCTTCGAGGTTAAGTCAGATCTCTGTACTCGCAGAGTTTTGCGTTTGGCAATTGGCCAACTACTCGAGTACGCGTACTACTGGAATGAAGCTCCAGAAAAAACGGTTAGGCTTGTTGCAGTGGGCCGGACTGCGCTGAGCCCTGAGGACGAGAGATATCTCCAATACCTTACGGAGAAACTGAATATTCCACTCGAGTATCGCCAGGTCAAACTTCCATCGGAGACGTAAGGGCATCTCAGTAGATATCGGGATCACATTAAGTCGGGGGAAGACGCCAATCCTCCGCGTGCCCCAGACGGTAAGAGGTAATGCGGAGCGCGGAGCACACCTCCCCGACACCCAAGATCCATCCCTGATAAACTACGCCCCATTCGCCTCGCTAACTCAGATCCCCCATGCCCCTACAAAC